>QHCF01000024.1 GCA_003244275.1 Acidimicrobiales bacterium | reverse complement strand
CTGGTCCATGAACTGCGACAGCTGGCTGGTCCCAAAGAACTCCTTGATGGCCGCCACCACCGGGCGAATGTTGATGAGCGTCTGGGGAGTGATGGCCTCCACGTCCTGGGTGGTCATCCGCTCACGAACCACCCGCTCCATGCGCGACAGGCCCACCCTCACCTGATTCTGGATCAGCTCGCCCACCGAGCGAATCCGGCGGTTGGCGAAGTGGTCCTGGTCGTCGAGCCGGTAACCAGGCTCTCCGTTGGCCAGGTGGAGCATGTAGGAGGCGGCCGCCAGCAGCTCAGAGGGACTCAGGACTCCCTGGCCCTCGACCGGGCGCTCAAGGTCGATGTCGAGAAGGGTCGCAACCTTCTCCAGCTCCGCTCCCAGCTTGCGGTTGAGCTTGTAGCGGCCGACCCTGGTCAGATCGTAGCGCTTGGGGTTGAAAAAGGCGTTCTCGAAATAGATCCGGGCCGACTCCAGCGACGGCGGCTCGCCCGGCCGGGCCCGCTTGTACACCTCGAGCAGGGCCTCCTCCCGGGTGGGCGCCAGGTCCCGCTCCTTGTCCCATTGGCCCTGGAGGAAGTCGAAGTGCGAGACGAAGCGGTTGAGGAAGGCCTCGTCCTCGTAGCCCAGGGCCCGCAGGAGCACGAACAGAGAGACCCTGCGCTTGCGGGCCACCCGAGTACCGGCGGTGATGTCCTTGCCCGGCTTGGCCTCCACGTCCAGCTCGATCCACTCACCCCGGTAGGGATGGATGGTGCCTGTCACTATGGTCTTGGCATCTCGGCCGGGCTGGAATATGACCCCCGGGGAACGGACCAGCTGGCTGACCACCACTCTCTCGGTCCCGTTGACGATGAAGGTGCCTCGACCGGTCATCATCGGGAAGTCCCCCATGAAGACGGTCTGCTCCTTGATCTCGCCGGTGGTGGCATTCATGAACCGGGCCCGTACGAAGATGGGGGCCGCATAGGTCATGTCTTTCTCTTTGCACTCCTCCACCGTGAACTTGGGCGGGGGGCGCAGATCCGGGTCGTCAGGGTCGAACTCCAGCTCCAGGCGGAGCTGGCCGGTGAAGTCCTCGATGGGACTGATGTCATGAAAGGTGTCGGCCAGGGCCTTGTTGAGGAACCACTGGAACGAGTCGCGCTGGATGGCGATCAGATCCGGTAGACGCAGAACCTCGTCGAGGTTGGCAAAGGAGAAGCGATCAGGACTGGAGGAACGAGCAGGCCGGTTGGGGACGGTGGTACGAGCAGACAAGTGTCCTACTCCTCGCTAATGCGGAGGAAACGGGGATGCCGGAGCGCGTCGGACCAGAGACGAGAAATCTGTGTCACTGACAAAACGGGCACGGCAACCTGAGAGTATAGCCGCGAGGAGACAGCGGTGCAAGCACCCAGGCGTGCCAACGTGGAGGATACGGCATCAGGCATCCCCGGTCAAGGGTTTCCCGACCGGTCGACGCCAAAGGCGTCTTGACTGGTCGGAACGGAAGTCAGTCCGCCGAAGGCGGTCAGTGCTTTCGGGGGGTCCTCGGGGAGCGGAGCCCCCCTGGTGTTACTTGACCTCGACGGTGGCTCCGGCCGCCTCCAACTGCGCCCTGGCCTTCTCGGCGTCCTCTTTGGTGGCCTTCTCCAGCACCGGTTTGGGCGCGCTGTCGACGAGATCCTTGGCCTCCTTGAGGCCCAGGCTGGTGAGGGTCCGGACTTCCTTGATGACCTGGATCTTCTTGTCCCCGGCGGCCACCAGGAGAACGTCGAATTCGTCCTTCTCCTCCTCGGCAGCTGGTGCGTCGGTGGCGCCACCCGTTCCGGCGGCCGGAGCGGCCGCTACCGGGGCGGCTGCGGTCACTCCGAAGCGCTCCTCAAATTCCTTGAGCAGCTCACTCAGTTCTATGACGGTCATGCCGGCGATCCCGTCGAGGATCTCTTCCTTCGTGGCCATGTCGGCTCCTTTTGCTACGTGGTCTGGTGGGTCTCGGGCGGATCGGTGCTGTCGGCCGGTGCCGGGCTGGGCTCGGTGACCGGTGCCGGGCTGGGCTCGGGTGCCGGGCTGGGCTCGGGTGCCGGGCTGGGCTCGGGTGCCGGGACCGGTGCGGCCGGTGGCGCCTCCGCGCTGCGCTGGTCGAGCAGGGCGGCCAGCCCAAAGGCCAGGCGCTGTGGAACTGCTCCCAGGAGGCTGGCAAAGCGCTGCATGGGCGCAGCCAGGGCGCCGGCCAACCGGCCGAGCAGGACATCACGAGACGGCAGCTCAGCCAGGGCTCCGGCCTCCCTGGCGCTCAGGACGTGCTCACCAAGAAGGCCGCCCTTGACCACCAAGTGGGGGTTACCTCGAGCGAAGTCCCGCAGGACCTTGGCCACCTCGGCGGCATCACCGTCAAAGACGAACGCCATGGCGGTCGGACCAGTAAGGAAGGGTTCCAGTTGGTCGAGGCCCAATTCTCTGACGGCCAGGCGTACGAGCGTGTTCTTGTAAATCTTGTACTCGCCGCCCGCCTGAGTCACACCTCGGCGCAAGTGTGCCAGCTCCGACACGGTAAGCCCGCGATACTCGGTCAGCAGGGCCGCGTTGGATGCGCTCAGGCGGTGGCGCACTTCGTCCACCACGGCCACCTTCTCCGGTCTCGGACTGTCCACGTCGTCTCCTCGGACTGGCCGGGTCATCCGGACTCAGCGAGACGCCTCGAGGGTCGAGGGCTCACCTCGTCAGGTGGGTCTGCCCAAAGGCAAGAACCCTTTACGCCAGCCAGGCTGGCGACCGGATGTCTCAGGCGATCAGCATCAAATAAGTAAAGCCAGGCAAGCTTACTACGCCGAGACCGCCAGCTCCTCATCGGTGGCCCGTACCCTGGCCGGATCCACCTTCACCCCGGGGCCCATGGTCGACGCCAGCGTCACCGAACGCACATAACGCCCCTTGGCGGCAGCCGGCCTGGCTCGCTGAAGCTCGTCGATGACCGCCCGGACATTCTCCAGCAGCTGGGCCCGATCGAAGGACACCTTGCCCACCGGGACGTGGATGTTGCCCACCCGGTCGGTTCGATATTCGACCCGACCGCCCCGGAACTCGGTCACTGCCCGTCCCACCTCGTTGGTCACGGTGCCTGTCTTGGGGTTGGGCATGAGGCCCCGGGGACCGAGCACTCGGCCCAGCTTGCCCACCTGGCCCATGAGAGCCGGGGTGGCGATGGCCACATCGAAGTCGAGAAATCCTCCCTGCACCCGCGTCACCAGGTCGTCCGCGCCCACGACGTCCGCGCCTGCATCCCGGGCCTCGGTGGCGGCTTCGCCGGCGGCGAACACGGCCACTCGCACCGTCCTTCCGGTGCCCGACGGCAGGGATACGGTCCCCCGTACGATCTGCTCAGCCCGGCGGGGGTCGACACCCAGGCGGACAGCCAGCTCGACGGTCTCGTCGAAGCCAGCCGAGGCCAGGCTCTTCACCAGGTCGATGGCCTCGCTGACGCTGTGAAGCTGCTCACGATCGAAGCGACGCCTGGAATCTGTGTACTTCTTACCCTTGGTCATGATGCCTTCCTCTCCGAAGTCGAGGCCCCCGAAGTCGGGCCCCCCGAGATTGGGGAGCCTGGTGCCGGGCTGCCTGGCGCCGGGATCCCTGGGCCGGCGATGACTATGCCCATGGACCTGGCCGTGCCCATCACCTGGCGCTTGGCCGACTCCAGGTCATTGGCGTTGAGATCAGGCCGCTTCACCTGTGCGATCTCGACCAGCTGAGTGTCGGTGATGGTCCCAACCGTCTGCTTACCAGTGGCAGTCGCCCCCTTCTCCAGCCCAGCCGCCTGGCGCAAGAGCACCGCGGTGGGCGGCGTCTTGAGGACGAAGGTGAATGAACGGTCCTCGAAGATGGTGATCTCGACCGGTATGACGGTGCCCCGCTGAGCCTCGGTGGCTGCGTTGTACTGTTTGCAGAATTCCATCGTCTGCACGCCGTGGGGACCAAGTGCGGTTCCCACCGGCGGTGCAGGAGTGGCTTGGCCGGCAGGCAATTGGATCTTGACGATGGCAGTGACGCGTCTCTTGGCCATGGGCGGTTCAATCTCTTTCTGGTGTGTGGTGCAACTGGTTGGCTGCGGGTGCCGGCTGCGATGCCCGAAGTGGCAGGGCCGAGAACTGATTGGTCAGAGCTTGGCCACCTGGCTGAACTCCAGCTCGACGGGCGTCTCCCGTCCGAAGATATTGACCAGGACCTTGAGCTTGAGCTGGTCCACGTTGATCTCGGCAATCTGGCCAGAGAAATCAGCGAACGGGCCCTCCTTGACCCGTACCGTCTCGCCCACTTCGTGCTCCAGGCGGGGCCTGGACCTCTTGACTCCCTCGGCGCCCTCCGGCTTGACCTGCAGGATATCCTCGACCTCCCGGCGAGACAGCGGCGTTGGCTTCGTGCCAGGGCCCACGAACCCGGTCACGCCCGGCGTATTGCGTACGACCGACCATGAGTCGTCATCGAGCTGGCAACGGCACAGGAGGTAGCCGGGGAACACCTTCTTGGACACGACCACCTTCTTGCCGCCCTTGAACTCGACCACATCTTCCATGGGGATCACGACCTCATAGATGCGGTCCTCCATGTTCATCGAAGAGATCCGGCTCTCCAAGTTAGATTTCACCTTGTTCTCATAGCCGGCGTAGGTGTGCACGACATACCATTGACCGGGCCGGTCATAGGGGCTCTCGGGGGGCGTCACCGCATCTTCGGGTGGCTCCTCTCCCGAGTCTCCGAGTACATCGAGCGCCACTGATTGCTCTGCGGTTTCGGGCAAGTCGTCCATCATGTGCCGAGGAGGGTCATTACTGCCTTTTGAAAGCCGTAGTTGAGGACAAATATGAACGATATGAGTAGCACCAGTGTGACAAGCACCACACTGGAGTAGTTGGCAACCTCGGACCGAGTCGGCCAGGCCACCTTGTGCAGCTCGGAACGAACCTCACGGAGGAACTCGGCGGGGGTGGTGCGAGGTGTCGAGCGGGGAGCAGGTCTGGCTCGGGTCGAGACCTGAGGCCGCGCCGGCGCGCCCGACCCATCGGGATCCATCTGGCCCTGTCGCTGCATCATTCGCTTGGTCTGACGGTTCACTGAGTACACCTCGTAGGCAAGTGGCCGAGCAGGGCAGGAGGGACTCGAACCCCCAACCGCCGGTTTTGGAGACCGGTGCTCTGCCAGTTGAGCTACTGCCCTTGGGGGGGCTCCTTGGAGGATAGCACCAGAGTGTCGGAATCGCCGTCAGCCGCCAGCACCCAAGGGGATCAGCCAGCCAGGCCGATCCGGCTCCCGCGCCCTCGGTTGACCAGCACTACACCTGCCACCCCCGCTGCCCCCACAGCCAGGGCCAGACCGCCGACGTAGCCCGCCCGCCGGCCGGTGAGCACCGAGCGGATGGCCCCCCTCTGCCCGACCTCCTCCAAGCCGGCCAAGATGGCTCCCACCAGTCCCGGTGGAGGCTCGGGTTCCTGAGTTCGGAGCTGATGGAGGACCCTCAACAGTCGGCGGTACTGAACCATCTCGGCCTGACACCGCAGGCATCCCTCGACGTGGCGTACCACTCGACGCTCAGCCGTCTCGGGACCGTCCATGATCTGAGGCAGCAGATCAGCGACTTCCTCACATCGCACGGGCGTGCTCCTCGTCAACTCGCTCGTCCCGGGTGGGATAGAGACGCTCACGCAGCTTGCGCCGGGCTCGATGCAGGCGCACCTTGGCCGCCGTCTCAGAGATGCCCAGCTCGGCCGCGATGGCCGCGTGAGGCAGGTCATACAGATCCCGCAGCACGACCACCGCCCGCAGCCGCGGTGGCAGGGCCTGAAGGGCTACCGATACCCTGTCCCGTTCCATGGAGACGCCGGCCATGGCCTCGGGATCGTGATCCACCCGGCGATCGAGTAACGGGCTGTCATCGTCAAGCGGCTCGTGGCGAGCCCGGCTGCGGCGCACCAGGGACGTCGCCGCACAATTGGCGGTTATGCGGTAGATCCAGGTGTTGAAGGTGGCGTCCCCTCTGAAGCGGCGCACACTCCGGTATGCCCGAAGGTAAGAGTCCTGTACCACGTCGCAGGCATCATCCACGTCGCCGGTCAAGCGAAACGCCAGCCCATAGACCTCCGAATAGGTGGCCCTCACCAGGTCGTCAAAGGCCGACCGATCACCAGTCTGGGCGCGCCTCACCAGCTCGGCTACGTCAGATGCCACTGAGTCGGAGGTCATTGATGATCCGACCATCGACTGCACCCGTTGGTTACCGCACCGCGCCTGGGAGACAACGTGATTCTCGTCCCGGGTCTACCGGGTCTCCTTGTGCACGGTGTGCTGGCGGTCCCAGCGACAATACTTCTTCATCTCGATTCGCTCCCGATCGTTCTGCTTGTTCTTCATGGTGATGTAGTTGCGTCGCTTGCAGACGTCGCAGGCGAGGGTGACCTTTATTCGCTTCTCATTCTTTGCCATCTCGTGGCCCCCTTAATCTGTCCTCGGTACTCACTGTCTCGGTACTCACTGTCTCGGTACTCACTGTCTCGGTACTCACTGTCTCGCTACTCCGTGTCCTGCCATCAACTTGCGATCCGGTGCCAGTAGCGGCGGTCGGACTCGAACCGACGACCCCACGATTATGAGCCGTGTGCTCTAACCAGCTGAGCTACGCCGCCAAGAACCCCCTGAGAGTTCTCGAGCCCCCTGTCGGAATCGAACCGACGACACCAGCCTTACCATGGCTGTGCTCTGCCGACTGAGCTAAGGGGGCGGTGCCGGTAGGGGTCAGGTCAACCCGACCGCGTCCAGCTGATGATAGCTCGGGAAGGCGGCCTTGGCGCGGGGAACATGCGTCTGTAATGTCGCCAGATGGATGTACGCCTGGCCACCCTCGCTGACGCAGAGGCAATCCGGTCCATCTACAACGCGGAGGTGACCGGCTCGAGCGCCACCTTCGACATGGTCCTTCGAAGCATCGATGAGCAACACCGGTGGCTGGCGGAGCACTCTGGTGCACACCCCGCCATCGTCGCCGTCCAGAACACTGCGGTGCTCGGCTTTGGCTGCCTCTCCACCTACCGGGCCAGGCCCGGTTACACCACCACGGTGGAGGATTCGGTTTACATCGACCCCAGCCACCGCGGCCGGGGGATGGGCCATGCCATCCTCGACGAGCTGCTTCGCTTGGCCACTGCCCATGGCTTCCACGCCGTTATGGCCCGGATCGCCGATGGCAATCCAGCGTCGATCGCCCTTCACCGGGCGGCCAAATTTGACCTGGTGGGAGTCGAGCTGGAGGTGGGACGCAAGTTCGGGCGCTGGCTTGACGTGACGCTCATGCAGCGCCTGCTCGAATCGGGCTATTGATCACGCACGGCGTAGGCCGCGGCGGTGAAACAACGACTTCTCGATGAGCAGGAGAATGACGGCACCCACTATGGCGACCACGATCTCGATGATGATGCTGGAAGAGGCATGCGAACCGCCCCTGAAGAGGTGCAGCAGTATGCCGCCAATCACTGCTCCGACGATACCGGTGACGGTGTCGCGTAAGAAGCCCATGCCGCCGCCGCCGACCAGCTTGCCTGCGATTAGCCCGGCAATCAGCCCAATAACGATCCAAGTGATTATATGGTGACCGGCAATGGGGGCCAAGGCAAGCAACATGATTTCTCCTGAAGTTGACCGAATCCGACCTGATTACTCTACCCATCGATGCTGGTTCCAACCATTGTCCCCGGCGGTGGCCCAAGCGTCGACTGAGCGGGCTTTGACAGGACAGGCGAACGCCATCGACTGCGAGTCCAGGCCCGGTGTGCCCAGTGGGCGACCGGGGTTCCCGGAATGATGGACAGGACGATCACCGCCAACAGCAGGGCGGCCGTGCTGGAGTGGTGCAATCCGTCCAGGAGGGGAGCGCCGCCCTGGGTCTCGAAAAGCGTGACACCCACCGTTAGGGCGATCAAAAGGCTGCGAAGCCGGCCTGCCGCCACGGGCGCCAGCAATATCAATCCCCAAGCCACGTACCAGGGCTGCACCACCGGGGCCAGCCAGACGAAGGCCAACAAGGTGATGGCCATGGCCTTGAGACCGCCCAGACGCTCGCTGTTCCAGAGCACCAGCAGGCCGATTCCTGCTGCCCCGGCCAATCCCAGTACCCGCACCACGGTCAGCACCGTGGTGCCACTGATGCCCAGTCCCGCAAGGTGCACAAGTGCACCAGCCAGCTCGCCGATGTCGGTCACCGGTGCCATCACCGACCGCACCGTCCCAGGGGTGCCAAGAGCCAGCAACCACCCCCACCCGAGGCCGGTGACGCCAGACAGTCCGGCCATGACCGCAATTGAGGCAATGGCGGCGGTGATCACGGGTCTCACCCGCTGGCGCCAGCTCACGTGGGATCCGATCCACTCCCAGCCGATGTAGACCACTCCCACCGCGGCCGGGACCTTGACCGCGGTGGCCAGGCTGCAGAGGACGATCCCCAACAGCGGTCGTCCCTCCTTGGCCAAGGTGACCCCGGCGACCAGCAGCCCGATCATCAGGGCGTCGTTGTGGGCTCCTCCCAGCAGGTGAAGCAGGGTTACCGGGTTGAGCACCGCCAACAGAAAGGCCCGGGCCGGGTCTCGCCCGTAGGCGCGAGCCAATCGAGGGATGAACCAGGCAACCAGGCCAACGCCGGCCACGGCCATCAGGCGCAGGCCGACGACCGTGGCCAGGACCCGATGGCCCACCAGGTTTACCAGGCCACCGTCGAGACCGAGAAAGAGGGGTCCGTACGGCGCAGGCGCGTTGCCCCAGAACGGGTCAACCGAGGCGTTGTAGGGGCTGGCGCCCAGGACGTTCGGCCCGTACTGATATGGGCTGATGTGGTGACTGACCATCTCGCCCTGAGCGGCGTAGCTGTAGACGTCCCGGCTGAACAGTGGCGGAGCGATGAGGAGGGGGAGTATCCAGATGGCTCCCACGATGGCCAGGCTGCGGACCCGTACGCCAGGGCGGCGGGCCAGCTGGCGAACGAGGTCATACCACACCTTGACCAGCAACAGCATGCCCCCGTACACCGTCACCATGCCGACAAGCAATCCTCCGGTACTGGCCCCGGGGCCGGGAAGACCGAAGAACCAGGCCCCGGGAGTCTTCAGGGCAAACGGGGAACTGGGCTGGGAAGCCCCGACGATGATGGCGATGATGGCGAGCAGACCGAGCAGGGCCGGCCGTCGCAGGAAGGTATTGTCCTGCTTCTCGGTTACTTGCGTTCTCGCTAGCAGATCATGGGAATCCGGGACATCGTCGGTCTCCAAAGCCCGTACCGCCGCCATCCGCCACCCCGCCCGGGGAGCGAGACGGAATTGTCCAAGGCGGTCGGCCCAGGCGCGTACCAGCGGTGGCGATTCCACCCTCTGATTGTGCCAGACTTTGCGAAACTGTTACATTCATCGCTCCGGGCGCCCGTTAGGGCATCTCCGGCCGCAAGGTCAAGGTGCCTCCGGATACAGCACGAACAGACCCGGGATGTGCCCCTCGGCGCCACGCCGAGATGGCGACGAGGAACAGCTTGGCGAAGTTCTGGTGGTCTGGGTGAACAGCAGACGCCCGATCGGATCCGTTCGGGTCGTAGATCGACCCGCCGAGGTTGAGGCGAGCTCCGCGGGAGGTCAGCTCGTCGGCGATGTCACGGGCGCCGGGGACGGAGCGGGCGAGGCGGCCCAGCTTGGCCACCACGAGCGTGTCGCCTGGTCGACAGGCGGCGAGGGCCTGGAGGAGGCCGGGGCGGGCGCGGCGGCCGACACCACCACGGTTCGAACCCCGGTGAGGTCGCGGGTAGCCCACAGGGCGGTCAGTGGCGTCGAGCGCTTCTCGCCCACCCACACCCTGCTCGGGCAGCAGCCGAGGCAGGTCCAGGTCGGTGTCCGGGTCGGCATTGGGCGCTCCCGGAGCGGAGCGGGCGGCAACCAGCCGGGCCACGGCGTAACCAAGCCCGTCGGCGTCAGGAGCGAAATCCTCCTCGTAGAGGATACCGGCATCGTGGCGCATCGCGACCCGCCGACGCGTCCCGTAGCCCGATCGGCTCGGCGTCGACCGGCGCGGTGGGGGGCTGCGTCGTCGTCATGACCCTGCCCCTCATGCCAGATTCAGAGCCAGCGGCCGTCGCCGCGACCCTCCGGGACGAGCTGAAGGCTTTGGTCGCTCTGGTTGGGAACAACTTACGGAAGCTGACCCACGGGCTCCTCAACAGCTGCACGGGTGATGAGTGATGTACGCCTCCCCAGCCGGCCGGGATGGTCAAATGCGTACGGCTGGGCTATCCGCCGTCCGCCGTCAGCGCCGGCGCCCGGGCCAGGGCCGCAACCCGAGGCACCACAGGGTGATGTTGGCGATCTGGACGCCGGCGCCGACCGGGAAGGTGACGAAGAGCGAGCGGGCCGCCCCCTTCACCGTGCGCTTGCGGATGATGACATCCCCGACGGCGGCGCCGGCCCCACCGGCGAAGCCGCACACCATGGCCGCCAAGAACACCACGTCGACGACCACAGCAGCCACGGCCCGCAGGGGCAACGTGGCGACCCGCAGCGCCTTGGTGGTTCCTTCCCGGTGGGGCCGGAGCTGCGGTCGCTCTTCCACCCAGCCCCATTCCGGGCCGCGACGTTCGCTCATGAAGGCCCCGGAGGATAGCGGGCGGCGGCGGCGGCGAGCTGGTCGGTGTGCCCGGTGACCTCGGCGAGCTCGTGGTGTGGGCTGCTGGTCCCCGTCGCCTCCGCCCTGTCGCCTCCACGGGGGGGGTCGCTGCTGCCGTCGGGGATCGACGCCGCCTGTCGATCATCGGCGTCTTCTTGGTGCTCAGGACCTTCGGGCGTCGTCTCACGTCTTGGATCATGCGCCGTTGCGCGGACACGCTGCTCATCCGCCGGGCCCCATCTCCCTCGTCCTGGTCCACACCCTGGCCGCCGCCGCGCTGACCGAAGCGCTGGGATGGCACCCCCTCCCTGGGGCGTTCATCATCGGGCTGCTCCCGTCGGAGCCCCTCGCGTCAACCCGCCGCTCATCCAAAGCGTCCGCACCGTCACCCTCGGGTTCTTCGCTCCCATCTTCTAGGAGCGGGTCGTCGTCCCCGTCCTCGACAGCGTCCCCTCCGCGGTGGCGGCCCGGGGTCTCCGCCGGACGGGTTTCGATACGAGTGACGAGCACCGCAGGTGTTCTGCCTGCCGGACCTGGCACGACGGCGAGGACGCTGCTCTGGGTGTGTCCGGAGTGCTCGACAGGGCTCCAGAGCCGCTCAGCAATGGCTACCGGAATGGCTACCGAGGTGCCCTCTCGGGGAACGAGAAAAGCCCAGGCGGTCCAGGGTTTACCCGGCGTGAACTGGGCTTTCGTGCTGGTGGGCCGGGGAGGATTTGAACCTCCGTAGGCTGTGCCGGCAGATTTACAGTCTGCTCCCTTTGGCCGCTCGGGCACCGACCCCTCAGCCGAGACGATAGCGTCTGGTCTGTGCCGAGCTTCGACGTGGTCTCCGAGATCGACATGCAAGAGGTGCGTAACGCGGTGGACCAGGCCTCCCGGGAGGCGGCCACCCGGTTTGACTTCAAGGGGACCGACTCTCACATAGACCTGGGCGAGAATGAGCTGCGGCTCAACTCCTCTACCGAGGACCGCCTGCGGGCTCTCAACCAGGTCCTGGAAGAGAAGTTGGTCCGCCGCCACGTCTCGCTCAAGGCCCTCTCGCCCGGGAAGGTGGAGGAGGCAGCCAAGAGCACCGTCCGTCAGACGATCGCCCTTAACGCCGGCATCTCGGCCGACAACGCCCGTCGGCTCAACCGGTTCATCAAGGACATGGGCCGGAAGGGGATATCCTCCCAGACCCAGGGCGATCAGCTACGGGTCACCGCCAAGAAGCGCGACGACCTCCAGGCCGTCATCGCCGCCCTGAAGGAGGAGGACTTCGGGATCCCCCTCCAGTTCACCAACTTCAGGGACTAGATGTAGAGACAGGAGGCGCCTCTGCTGCTGCCATCCTGTCGGTCCGTGACAGCTGAAACCTAAGTTAGGGAGCGTACGTTCCCATGGCGCTTCCCGGAGGCGGCAATGGGTGACTTGCTCCTCGCCCTCGGGCAGTACTTTAGATCTAAAGATCTAAAGATCTGATGACCATTCAGGAGGGCAACGATGGCAAGAACTACTGGGACGACCTCATTGTCCAAGCTGGTCGCACTTGGAGTGCTGAAGTGCGACGAGAGGCTGGCACTCCGCAGGAGATCGCAGCCTGAGGTCGAAGCCTCTCTGACAGAGAGAGGAACGATCCAAATGGGTCGCAATGATTACGCAACACCCAGCGCGGCTGCTCGGGCGGCCCTTGGTGGCCGGCCAACAGATGGATGGCTCCGCTGGCGCATACCCAGACTGGGCTACGCCACCCTGGCCAAGGTGAGGGACTCGAATGGCTGAACGGCGCCTGGCCCTACCGGAATTAGACATCGCGCCGTTCGGAACCCTCCTGGCCGATCCTCCGTGGCGGTTCCAGAATCGCACAGGCAAGGTGGCGCCGGAGCACGCCCGTTTGTCCCGTTATGACACCATGACCACCGAGGAGATCGCCGTCCTGCCCGTGGCGGAAGTTATGGCTCACCAGTCCCACTGCTACTTATGGGTGCCCAACGCCCTGGTCGCCGACGGGCTGGCCGTGATGGTGGCGTGGGGTTTCACCTACAAGTCCATGGTGGTGTGGGCCAAGCGTCGCAAGGACGGTGGCCCCGATGGGCGCGGCGTCGGGTTCTACTTCCGTAATGTCACCGAGCCCCTGCTCTTCGGAGTACGGGGCAAGCTACGCACGCTTGCCCCCGGTCGGCGACAGGTCAACATGATCGAGACCCGCAAGCGTGAGCACTCCCGCAAGCCCGATGAGCAGTACAAGATCATCGAATCGTGCTCGCCAGGCCCGTACCTCGAGCTGTTCGCCCGCTATCCGCACGAAGGGTGGACTGGATGGGGGAATGAAGCCGACGGGGGCGTCATCCCGCGGGGTCGCCGGTACTCGAGCTACGGTCCCGTCGCCGGGTTGGCCGGTCAGTCGTAGTACCCGGAGTGGATGTACATGCATGGTATGCCCTCGGCGCGAAACATCTCCAGGTTGCGCCGATCGTCCTCGAACGCCAGACGCAGCTGCAGGCCCCGGCTCCTGAGCTCGGCCACCGCCGCCCGCTTGAACCCGCTGGCCGCTCCCCGGTCACCGGCGGCGCGCATGATGAGCAGGTCCCAGCGCAGGCCGAAGCGCTCCAGCCAGGCCAACGTCTGAGGTTGCACGCGCATGGGCCGACCGGTGAGCAGCACGACCCCCAGGTCCTGGTCCAGGAGTCCCAGCAACCGGGCTACCTCCTCGATCAGGAGATCCTCCCCACAGGCGTCGAAGAACGCCCTCCAGTCCCGCTGGCCAGACGCCAGAAAATGTTGCCTGCTGGCGGCATCAGATAGAACGCCGTCCAAGTCGAACACCACCGCTGGGCCAGGGGCCACCGCTCCCGTGTGCCAGCGCCAGTGGGGGGGAACCGCCGAATCGGCCAGCTCCGACCGCTCCATCGGGGTCACCCTAGCCCTGGACAATCGCTCGGTCCGGCGTCCAGCAGCCGCCGAGAGCAACCCACTGCTCAGCAGGGGCAAGGGACTGACACAATGGTGCCCGTGGTCCCGGCCGAGCAGGGTGACGGCATCCCAGTGATGGACGGCATCCCCGTTCCAGACGCCGTCAAAGTGACAGATGTGGTCGAAGTGCCTGACGTCATCGAGGTGGCCGTGGGAGTGGGCAGTCGGGTCATGGTGGTGAGCGATCTCCTGCTCGGGTCGCAAGCCACCCCGGTGTCGACCTCGATCAGCATCGAGCTGAGCCAGGCCATCACCCGTTGTGACGGCCCCGCCGTGCTGATCCTGGCCGGCAACCTGTTCGAGCTGCTGGCCACCGATCGGCCCGACCCCCTGGCCGCCCTGACTGCCCATCCTGAGTTGACGGCGGCAGTGGTTGCCTTTGGCCGGGGCGTTGGGCGTCAGGTGCTGTGCCTGCCGGGCAGCCGTGACGGTCGCGTGGCCTGGGACGGCTCAGCCGGCCGAACGGTGGTCGAACGACTCGGCGCCAAGTTGGCCCTCGCCGTTGAGTTGCGAGTCGAGACCGGGGCTGGCACCCGGGAGGTCAGGGTGGAGCCCGGTCACCGTTTCGACCCCCGCAACGCGGTGGTGGACCCCCGCAGTCCGGCCGAGTCGCCCCTCGGACACCATGTGGCCAAGGAGATCCTCCCCAGTCTCGGACCAGCCGGCACGTGGCTGGCCGGGGCCGAAAGACTGAGCGATCCGAGCGCCTTTCCCCGCTTCTTCGCATCTCGACTGGTCTACCGACACCTGGCCCACTACGCCGGGTGGCTGCTGATCCCCTTCGTCCTGGCCATAGTGCTGGAGCTTCCCCTCACCTACCTCATCCCGGGAGTGGGTCACCATCGCGCCGGCCTGGCCCCCTGGCCCCTGCGCCTGGTGGTGGTGGGAGCAACCACCACCGTCTATCTGGCACTGGTGCTGGTGGGTGCCCTGCTGGTGAGCCGGCGCACGTCGGCGGCCATCAGCGGGGCCGCCCTCGGGCCATCGGGTGGCCCCAACGACTCAGCCCGCGCCGAGGCCAGGGCGCTGGTCACCTCGGGCCATGCCGGCCTGATCACTGGCCACACCCGCCAACCGGAGCTGGCCATGCTCGGCCCGGGCTTTTACGCCAACACGGGAGCCGCGGGTGAGGTGGTCGACGAGCTGCCCGCCCGCATGGGTCTGCCTCCGGTGTTCCGTCATCGCCGGCTGCTCTCCTGGTTGGAGATCGAGGCGGGGGCCGACCTCCACGTACGCCTGCTCCATGCCCACCAGGATCTGGCCCACCAGGATCCAGTGTCAGCCAAGCCGGGCCGCCGGCCGGTCGAGCGTCTCATGGCCCGGGTGGGTCCCGTCCACGACTCCCGCCCGGTGGTCGTCGCCTCGTTCCCGCAGGGCTGCTCGTGGCCACCTGTTGCCGACACCAGTCGCCATCAGCGCAAGGCACGCCGGGCGGCGGCCGTCCTCATTGCCGCAGTCGGTCTCATCGACCTCGTCTCGGCCGTGACCCCCCCTCTCCGGGGACGCCTGGGCCTCGTGCTTGATCTTGTGCCGCTGAGCGTCTCCAAGGCGGCCACCGCCCTGGTGGCCCTGGCTGGACTGGGTCTGCTGGCCCTGGCTCAGGCGGTTAGGCGAGGCCAGCGCCAGGCCTGGGCGGTATCGCTGAGCCTCCTGGTCGGCACCAGCGTGGGCAACCTGGTCAAGGGTGGGGACTGGGAAGAGACCGCTGTGGCCCTGCTGGCGGCCTCGTACCTGGTGGCTACCCGGTCGTCTTTCGCGGCGGCCGTCGACCGACCGTCCCTGCGCCGGGGAGCCCTGACGGTGGTCACGGGAGCGATCGCCACCATCGTGGCCACCGTGGCCGCCCTCGAGGTGAGCCTCTCGGTGACTGATCATCGTCTCCTGGCTCCCGTCACCGCCGCCGAGGCGGTGGCCCAGCGCATGGTCGGGGTCCGCACCGTGGCCCTGCCCCACCGGGTGGGCGACTTCCTCAACCCGGCGCTGTTGGGAGTAGGAGTGGGCCTGGCCATCCTGCTGCTGGCCCTGGCCTTTCGCCCGGTGGTCAACGCCGGACTGGCCGCCTTGGCCCCGACCGCCGCCCTGGCCACCATCCGAGCTCGCGAGGTCGTGCGCCGCAACGGTCAGGGCACCCTGGACTACTTCGCTCTACGGGCCGACAAGACCCACTTCTTCTGGCACGCCAGCCTGGTGGCCTACGGCGTCTACGGCAGCGTCTGTCTCGTGTCACCGGACCCCATCGGACCGGAGGCAGAGCGGGACGGGGTATGGGCTTCTTTTCGCAAATTTGCCGACGCTCAGGGCTGGACGGTAGCGGTGCTGGGGGCGGCTGAGGCGTGGCTCCCGGTCTACCGCTCGACCGGCATGCACGACCTTTACCTGGGCGACGAAGGGGTGGTCGACGTCACCTCCTTCTCCCTGGCGGGTGGTCACCACAAGGGCCTGCGCCAAGCGGTGAACCGCATCGCCAAGTACGGCTACACCATCTCCTTCCACGATCCCGCCCACCTCGACCCCGAGCTGGCCACCCGCGTCAGGGCGGTCATGACCAAGAGCCGCCGGGGCGACGTCGAGCGCGGCTTCTCCATGACCCTGGGGAGGATATTCGACCCCAACGACCAGGGCCTGCTGCTGGCGGTGGCCAGTGGGCCGGATGGCGAGCCGGTGGCATTTTGCCAGTTCGTCCCGGCTCCGGGGATCAACGGCTACTCCCTCGACCTCATGCGCCGGGACGACGGCGACCATCCCAACGGCCTGCTCGACTTCGTGGTGGTGAGGACCATCGAGCACCTGCGTCAGGAGGGGATGCAGGGCCTGGGGCTCAACTTCGCCACCATGCGGGCGGTGCTGGCCGGGGAGACCGGCGAGTCCCTGCCCCAGCGAGCCCAGCGCTGGGTGCTGCGGCGCATGTCGGGATCGATGCAGATCGAGTCCCTGTGGCGCTTCAACTCGAAGTTCGATCCAACCTGGCAGCCCCGGTACGGGGTTTACGACGCCCCCGAGCACGCCCTGGCGGTGGCCATGGCCATTGCCCGGGCTGAGTCCTTCTGGGAGCTGCCGGTCATCGGCCGATTCCTGATGCCAGATGACGCGAAAAAGGGCTCTTCCGACGTCACCTCCCCTGCCCCCGTCAAGTCGGCGGCGCCCCCGCGCTGAGCCGTCTCAGAACAGCAGGGTGGCGCTGTGGGCAAAGTCGATGAGGGGCGCCGGATACAGGCCGAACACCACAGTGACCGTCGCACACAGCCCCAGGGCCACCGCCAGCGAGGCCGGCACCGGGACCCGCTCGAGACTGGGCGCCACGTCGTCCTGGGCAGCCACCAACAGGGCGACGCCGGCGGCCTGGGCTGATGCTGGCTCGCCGGGAACCGGGTCGCTGGCGGTGGCGGTGGCGGCCACGGCCGGCTGGNNATCCTGGGCTCAGTGACCGCCGGCTGGTCGTCCACCGCCAGCACCCGATCGGCCCCCACCACATCGGCTCCCTCCCCGGCACCCACATACATGAGCACGATGAGGCGCAGGTAGAAAAAGGCGGCGGTGACGGCCGACACCATGGCGATGATGGCCAGGGCGTAGGAGCCGCTGCCCACCGCCGCCGCGATCACGTAGAACTTGGCCAGG
>QHCF01000026.1 GCA_003244275.1 Acidimicrobiales bacterium | reverse complement strand
CCCGGGCCACCAGGCGGTGGGCGTCGCCAGGGCGCAACAAGGTGGGAGGCCACGCCACCACCACGTCGACGGCGTCGAGCAGGGCGGCAACGACCCATGGCCACCCGCCCGGCCCCGAGCCGGGCCGGGCGGCCACCAGGGGGAAACGCTCGAGACACATGCCCAGCTCGACCGCCGCCTCGGGGTGGAGCGCGGGTCGGCCCACCGCCACCGCCGGGCACCACGAGCCGGCATCCGACGCCGCCGCCGCCAGGGCCAGGGCCAGCGAGGTGGAGCCCGCCACCTCTACCACCGATCCCCGGCGCAGGCCCCCCTCGGGCAGGAGGGGTGCCAGACAGGGCAGCACCGGGAGCAGGCGGTCGCCGGCGAGGGCGCCGGGACAGACCACAGCCATCATCTCTGCGCCAGATTGAACGGTAGGCACCGCCGCCGATCCTATCGAATATATGTTCGGCGGGGAGCCTGACCCGACAGAGAACGCGTCAGGAGGCAGCCATGGGATCAGCCACCTCGACCCCCTCGCGGTAATAGGTGAACAGGTCGCGCATGACGTCGACCAGGCCGTCGTCGTCGCCGCCCTCGGCCAGCTCGACGGTGACCACGTTGGAGTACACGTGCACAGCCTGCACCCCGCCGGTGGCGAACAGGCGGCGGGCCAGCTCGTCGACGGGACGATGCCCGGCGATGTCGGCCGAGGCGTACCGCTCGTGGCCCATACCCGTGAGACTGCGGTTCAGCTCGAAGACGGCGACGCCGGGCTTGATGGTCGGCTTGGGGGTGACGGTGATGAGCTGGCCCATGGCGCCCGCAGGCTACTCGCCGACCCTGGGTAGGCTCGATCCGTGCCGACCGAGTCGCGCCCGGTCCCGGTCCGGATCATCCTCGCCACCATCGGGCTGGTGCTGGCCACCTTCGTCGGCCTCTACCTGATAGTGGTCCTGGCCCGCGTCGAGGCCTGGCTCATCGTGGCCGCTTTCTTGGCCGTGGTGCTCAACCAGCCGGTGGAGTTCTTCCGCCGGCATCTCCACCTCAGCCGGGGCCTGTCGACGAGCCTGGTGTTCGTGCTCGGTATCGTGGTGGTAGCGGGGATGCTCTACGCCTTCATCCGGCCCCTGGTGAACCAGACTCAGCACTTCGCCGACAACTTCCCCACCTACGTGGCCGACGCCCGGGCCGGCAAGGGCCCGGTGGGCCAGCTGGTGAAGAAGTACAACCTCGACAAGAAGCTCGACGAGAACAAGACCAAGCTCCAGAAGTGGGTGAGCTCAGCCGGTAGCAGTGCTGTCGACGTCGCCAGGGGCGTGGCCAACGGCCTGGTGGCCTTTCTCACCATCATCGTGCTCGCCGTCCTCATGATCCTCTACGGGCCCGAGCTGCTCCGGAGCGGCATCGGCATACTGTCGCCGCCGAACCAGGACAGGGTCAGCGCGGTTGCCCGCGACTGTGCCCGGGCCATCACCGGCTACGTCATGGGCAACCTGCTCATCAGCGTCATCGCCGCCGCCGTCACCTACGTCGGCCTGCTCGCCTTCGGCGTCCCTTTCCGCGGCGTGCTCGCCCTGTGGGTGGCGTTCGCCGACCTCATCCCCCTGGTGGGAGCCACCCTGGGCGCGATGCCCACCGTCGGGGTGGCGTTCCTGCACTCCACCACCGCGGGCATCGGCATGCTGGTGGTCTACGTCGTCTACCAGCAGTTCGAGAACCATGTGCTGGCGGTCGTCATCATGTCCAAGACGGTGCAGATCAACCAGCTCTTCGTGCTGGTGAGCGTGCTCATCGGCGTCGAGCTCTACGGCTTCCTCGGCGCCCTCCTCGCCATCCCCGCCGCCGGCGTCATCCAGGTGATCGTGCGCGATCTGTGGGACCACCGCCACGGCCGCTTCAAAGACGAGCCCACCATCGGCGCCGACATGGTGCCCATGGCAGAGCACCTAGCCGACGAGCGCGAGGACGAGGGCGAAGAGGCCGCGGACGGGCACGCCACCCGCGACGAGCTGACCCGGCTGGCCGAGGCACCACCGCCCGCACCTGTGGCCGAGGAGGTCATCACCCGGCCTACGCGATGATGACCACCTTGCCGCGGACATGGCCCGTCTCCACCGCAGCATGGGCTTCGGAGGCCCGCTCCAGCGGCACGGCAAGATGGATCGGGAGCTCCAGCCATGAGTGGTTGGGTGGGCTGGCGCTGCCGATGACCGTGGCCCCCCACTGCCGAGCGAGCTGCACCGCGAACGTGCCCACCCCGCCCGCTGCGGCGTGGACCAGCAGCGTGTCGCCTGCAGTCACGCCGAGGTCGCGCAGGGCGTTGAGCGCGGTCTGACCCGACGCCGAAAGGGCGCCGGCGACCTCCCAGGGCAACGTCGAGGGACGGGGCACGACTGCGCTCGCGTCCACCACGATCACCTCGGCGTGGGCACCCCCGTTGGTGAACCCGAGCAGGTCCTCGCCGGCTCTGAAGGCGGTGACGCCGGCGCCCACCTCGTCGACTACGCCGGCGAAGTCGTTGCCCGGAACGTGGGGGGAGGTGATCGGCATGAACTCACGCATGTCACCCCGGCGCAACTTGCAGTCGAAGGGCTGTACGCCGGCGGCCCGCATACGCACCCGTACCTGCCCTGCCCCGGCGTGGGGCTCGGGCAGCTCGATGAGGCGCAGCACCGACGGGTCGCCGTACTCGTAGAAGGCCACCGCACGGTAGGTCATGGGCCACCTTGGCATAGGTCGCTGATCCTATGAAGGAGCGCATG
>QHCF01000005.1:2073-2540 GCA_003244275.1 Acidimicrobiales bacterium | reverse complement strand
GGGTGGTGACGTAGGCCCGCCGCCCGTCGGCGTCGACGGTCTCGCCCACCAGCCGCCCGGGCAGGCGGCGCACCAGCTCCCGGCGGCATGCGAACAGGCCGAGATAGGGGCCGCCGAAGGACAGGGGCGTGCCGAAGGGCTGGCCCTCCCCCACCACTACGTCGGCTCCGAGCTGGCCCGGGGGGCGCAACAGACCGGCGGCCACCGGATCGGCGGCCACCGCCAGCAGCGACCTGTGGCGGCGCGCCACCTCGGTCGCGGCGGCCAAGTCTTCTATGCACCCCAGGTGGTTCGGGTACTGCACCAGCAGGGCCGCGGGAGGGTCGTCCATTCCACCGTCGCCACCATCGCCTGGCTCGGGCCAACGGGTGACCCCGTCGTCGAGGGGAACGTCGACGAGGTGATGGCCGGTGCCGGAGGCGAACGTGGCGAGCACCTGGCGCCAGTGGGGGTGCACGCCCTGGGAC
>QHCF01000005.1:0-2002 GCA_003244275.1 Acidimicrobiales bacterium | reverse complement strand
TAGAGGGAGGCGTTGGCCACGTCGGTGCCGAACAGGCGAGCTACCACCGTCTGGTACTCGAACAGGGCCTGGAGCACGCCCTGGGCCACCTCGGCCTGGTAAGGCGTGTAGGCGGTGACGAACTCGGAGCGGAAGGCCACCCGGCGCACCACCGCCGGCACGTCGTGGTCGTAGGCCCCGGCTCCGGCAAAGCACACCAGGTCGCGCCCCGCCGGGCGGTTGGCGGCGGCCACGTCGGCTACGCGGGCCAACACGTCGGCTTCGCCCCGCCCCGGCGCCATGGGGAGCGCCCCGGCCAGGCGCAGCGCCTCGGGCACCACCGAGAACAGCTCGTCGACCGACGCCAGGCCGATGTCGGCCAGCATGGACGCCACCTCGGCGTCGGTGTGGGGCACGAAGCCTGCCGCCGTCACGGTCGGGGCCTCTCCACAAAGGGCAAGGCCACCACCTCGGCTGCCAGGGCAGTGCCCCTCATCTCCACGGCTACCTGGGCGCCGACCTCGACGGTGGGAGGCAGTAAGGCCAGGGCGATGCCGTGGCCGAGGGTGGGCGAGTAGTTGCCGCTGGTGACCTCCCCCGCCACTTGGCCTTCTACCAGCACCGGGTTTCCCGCCCTGGGTGGCTGGCGACCATCGGTGGCCAAGCCGCGCAACGCCCTGCTCACGCCGGCCTCCCTCTCTGCGTCCAGGGCGGTCCGCCCCCTGAAGTCGCCTTTCTCCCACGACACCACCCAGCCCAGGCCGGCCTGCAGCGGCGTGATCCCAGGCCCCAGCTCGTGGCCGTGCAGGGGCAGCCCGGCCTCCAGGCGCAGCGTGTCACGGGCTCCCAGGCCCGCCGGCAACACGCCGGCATCGAGCACCGCCTTCCAAAGGTCGGGGGCGGCCTCAACCGGTACCGCCAGCTCCACGCCGTTCTCGCCCGTGTACCCGGTACCGGCGGTCAGGCATGCCACCCCGTGCCAGTTGAATCGGCCTACCGAGAATCGAGTTGCCGCGGCCGCCGCGGGTGCCACCGACGCCAGCCTCTCGTGGGCCCTCGGGCCTTGCACTGCGATCACGGCCCGACCGGCCGTCACGTCGTCGCCACCAACGGCGTCGACCACCCGGGCAGTGTTGGAGGCATTGGGCATGACGTGGAGCTCGTGGGCAGCGACCCACCACACGATGATGTCGTCGACGACCGAGGCGTCGTCGGCGTCCAGGAGATGGGTGTACTGGGCCCGGCCGGGACCGATCTTCGCGAGGTCGTTGGTCAAGGTGGCCTGCAGGCGGTCGAAGGCGTCAGCACCAGTCACACGCACCGTGCCCAGGTGGCTGACGTCGAACGCCACCGCCTCTCGGCGGCACGCCAGGTGCTCGGCAATCGTCCCCGCCGGGTAGGCGAGCGGCCTGACCTTGTCCAGGGCCTGCTGGATCCGGGCGTCGACATCGAGCGGGTGCAGGTCGTGCAGCAGCAGCAGGCTCTCCACGAGCGGATCGTCGGCGAGCCGAGCCAGCAGTGCCGTGCCGGCCGGTCCTGCGTCGCCAAGCGCGGCCATGATGTGGCCGAGGCCGTCACCGTAGACCCCGACCAGCAGCCCGACTAGTTCCTCGGCGGCGACGGCGGCCTTTTCATCCTCCGACCGCAGGAAGCCGAGGATCTCTTCTATCCGTTCCCCGGCTTGCTTGACGCGGGTCATCTGTCGCCTCCGTATTCCTGGCGGCACTGTTCCTGACGGTGCGCCGCCCGGGGCAATGCCGCACGCCAACTGTCAGCCGCCACGTGCCGAGCATCCGCCCGGCACGTGGCGACCGTCAACATCGCTATGCGCCGGACCTCAGGTCTGCAGGATGACCGACATCGGTGAGTGCACCTTCTGCACCGACTTGCCCTTGCCCAGGTACATGTGGACACCGCAGGGCAGGCAGGGGTCGAAACTCCGGACCGCCCGCATGATGTCGATGCCCTTGAACTTGTCGGGACCGTTCTCCTCGAAGATCGGCGTATTCTGCACCGCGTCCTC
>QHCF01000015.1 GCA_003244275.1 Acidimicrobiales bacterium | reverse complement strand
CGCCCTGGGCCAGCGCCGCCACCGCAATCGGCCCCTGGCCGAGCTCGGCCCCCAGGCTACGGCCATCGTCCGGGTGGCCCTGGACCGAGCCGGAGTGGGATCGGTGGCTGTTCGTCCGGCCGTCCTGATCCGTCCGGGCACCGAGCCGCTGGTAGTTGGCGGAGACCAGCGACCCCCGCTGGTCGAGGTCCCCGCCTACCGCGGCTTTCCTTGACCGGTCACCAGGAACCACGTCACCGCCGCCTCCACGCAGGCCAGCGGTTCGGCCAGCGCTCGCTGCGTGCCGAATCGCTCCACCAGGGACACCACGGTGGGCCGCTGAGCACCGGACAACCGGGTCTCCCACGCCACCGGGTCGGCAGCCCCGGCAACCACCAGCACCGGGATGCCGGCCGAGGCGGCCATGGCCACCACGCCACCCACCACCTTTCCTTTGAGCGACTGATCGTCCAGGTGGCCCTCGCCGGTGACCACCAGCGCAGCGTTGTGAAGGTGCTCAACCAGGCCGGCCGCCTCGGCCACCAGCTCGAAGCCTGGCACCAGCCGGGCCCCCAGGACGGCCAGGCCACCGGCCAGACCACCGGCTGCCCCGCTGCCGGGAATAGCCCGGACGTCGACGCCGTAATCGTCCAGATAGATCTGAGCCAGGCGCTCCAGGCGGCGGTCGAGGAGGGCGACCTGGGCAGGAGTGGCCCCCTTTTGGGGGGCGAAGAGGGTGGCCGCCTCACCGAAGGTGGCATCGACGTCGCAGGCCACCACCAGCTCGATACCGGACAGGCGGCTGCCCCCCGCCAGGGCCCCCACCGCTCCCATGCCCCCATCGGTGGTGGCCGAGCCCCCGACTCCCACCACCACCCGACGGGCTCCGGCCGCCACCGCCGCCGCGATGAGCTGTCCCGTCCCGACGCTGGACGCGGCCATCGGGTCATTGCCGGAGGGCCCACCGACCAGTCCCAGCCCTGACGCCCTAGCCGCCTCGATCACCGCGGTGGTCCCGTCCAGTCGCCATTCGGCTGTCACCGGGGCACCGAGCGGGCCCTCGACGCTGCACTGCCGGGACCGCCCACCCAGCGCCTCGAGAGTGCCCTCACCGCCGTCGGCCAGAGCCAGCTCCGTGACCGCCCACCCTGCCGCCTCGGCTGAGCGGGCGATGGCTCCCGCCACCTCGGCGGCGGTGGCCGTGCCCCGGAACTTGTCGGGCGCAGCCACCAGCCGGGGAGGCAAACCCGCGCCGGGCGCGGCGGCTGCTGGCATAGGTGCCACGATCACAATGGTGCCCCAACGAGATGGAGTGGCTAGCGTCCGACCCGCATGTCAGTGACCAATGCAGCCATGTCCGAGGTGGTCGTGGTATCCAACCGAGGCCCGCTCAAGTTCTCGCGCCGGGAGGACGGCGAGCTGGTGGCCCGCCGCGGCGCCGGGGGACTGGTGTCCAGTCTCAGCCCCCTGCTGGTGGGTACCGGTGCCATCTGGATCGCGGCGGCCATGGACGACGACGATCGGGCCGCTTCCCGGGAGGGCCTGGTGGAGGCAGAGGGCCTGCGCCTGCGCTCGCTGGACATCGACCCGGCCACTTACCGGATGGCCTACGACGTGGTATCCAATGCCACCTTGTGGTTCGTCTACCACGGGCTTTTTGACCTGACCCGCCGACCCCGCATCGATCGACGGTGGTGGCAGGCCTGGGCTGCCTACCAGACCGTGAACGAGGCCTTCGCCCAGGCGGTGGCTGACACCGCTCCGCAGGGGGCGACTGTGCTGATCCAGGACTTCCACCTCAGCCTGGTCGGCACTCACCTGGCTCACACCCGCCCTGATCTGGCGACTGTGCATTTCACCCACACGCCTTTCTGCGATCCGACCGGCTTGCGGGCCCTGCCCGACGCGGTGGCCGAGGAGCTTCTGTCGGGGCTGGCGGCCCACACGGCCTGCGGGTTCCATGCGCAGCGGTGGGCGGCTGCCTACCGAGATTGCTGCACGGAGGTACTGGGCCGATCGAGCGCCACGTTCGTGGCTCCCCTGGGCCCTGATCCCGATGACCTGTCCCGGGTGGCGGGATCGGACGCCTGCCAGGACGCCCAGAGCTGGTTGGACGACGTCATCGGCGACCGCCGCCTGATCCTGCGGGTGGACCGGGTCGAACCCTCCAAGAACCTCCTGCGTGGCTTCCTGGCCCTCGATGAGCTGCTCGGCCAACGCCCTGATCTGCGGGAGAAGGTGGTCTTCCTGGCGCTGGTCTATCCCTCCCGAGAGGGCCTGCCCGAGTACCTGGCCTACCGGACGGAGATGGAGACGTTGGCTGAGAGGGTTAACCGGACGTGGGGCACGCCTGGTTGGGACCCTGTGGTTCTGGCCGTATCCGACAACTACCCCAGGTCGGTGGCCGCCCTGGGCCGCTACGACGTATTGCTGGTCAATCCCATCCGAGATGGGCTCAACCTGGTGGCCAAGGAGGGAGCTCTCCTCAACACCACCGACGGGCTGCTGGTTCTCTCCCGGGAGGCGGGCGCCTGGCCCGAGCTGGCTCAGGGTGCCATCGGTATCAATCCCTTCGACGTGTCCGCAACCGCCGATGCCCTGGCCCGGGCGCTGGACATGGCGCCTGGTGAGCGCCGGGCCCTCTCGGGCGCGGTACGGGAGGCGGCGGGTCGACGCACTCCGCGGGACTGGCTGAACGATCAGCTGGCGGCGGCCGAGGGGCACCAGCCCGGCTGAGGGCCTTGGCGGGGACCGGGCCGGGGCCGAGTCGCCCCGAGCGGGGCCGGTAGCTCTCGTTCTGTTACCGCTGACGCGCAAATAGCTCACGTGGTGGTAACAGAAAGCCGGCATGGCCGGTGCGCCCGACCGCTACTGCTCCGCCAGCAGGGCCAGGGACGCCAACATCGCCAGTGCGCCCTCCGGGCCCTCGACCACCAGGTCGGCGGATGCCAGCAGCTCGGGCGGGACCTCGGCGCTGTCCACCGCCACCTTGACTGCGAAGAATCCACTGCTGGCCGCCAGCCGGTCAAGTGCCGCGAAGGCGGGCAGGTCGCCGCGGTCGTCACCCACGAAGCAGGCGGCCACCAGGCCTCTGCACAGGCTGGTCACAGCCGTACCTTTGTCGGCCTCGACAGGTGGTCGGAGCTCCACGCTGCGACGACCGGCGTGACGGACCAGGTTCCAGTCCTTGGCCAGGCGACGAGCCACGAGCTGGGCCGATCGCTCCTGGTCCGGCACCGTTCGCCAGTGGATGGTCAGCGACAGCCCCTTGGGCTCGACCACCACTCCCGGGCCAACCTCGTCGCCGGCCTGGTGACCAGCCTGGCCGACCGCCGACCGCCACCGTTCGGCATCGGCCCTGGTGTGGACCACGCCGTCGGCCCCCGCCCATTCGAGCCCGTAGAGGCCAAAGACGGCAACCCGCTTCTCCTCGTCCGCGTCCTCCAGGCTCGGATTGCCCAGGCCCAGACGATCGGTCAGAAACGTCACTGGACGACCAGATACCACGGCTACCCGGCGGTAGCGACGGGCCAATTGGGCCAGGACGCCTGGGACCCCCTCCAGTGCCCGCGCCTCGCCAGGGTCCTCGATGATGGCGGACAGAGTCCCATCGAAGTCGGTGATGATGCCTGCCCGGTCGGCCATACCGGCCAAGTCAGCCAGGGCGGGTGCCAACCGGCTCGGTTCCACCGTCAGGTGGTCGAGGTGCTCGACTTGGAAGCCGAGCCGGAGGCCAGCTCGGGACCGATGACAACTACCACGTCGGCTCCCCTGGTGTCGCTCACCGGCGATGGCGAGGGCAGACTCAAGACCGAATTGGGGGAGAGGCCCAACCGGGTCGCCACCAGCCCGGCCGCCTCGGCATAGCCGGCGACGTAATAGACCTGAGAGCTGGGTGCCTTTGACGAGGCATTGGTGGTGGCCAGGACGTCATATCCGGCAGTGCGCAAGGTGCTGCCCACCCGGCTGGCGGCCCCGTTCACCGAGGTGGCATTGGCTACGACCGTCTTGACCTTGGAGGGGGGAACCGATGCCGGCGTCGTCGTGCCGGGAGGGGGCGTAGTTGGTGTCAATGTGGAACCGGAACCGGTAGCGCCTGGCCCAGTCGAGCTGGTGGGGGCGGCAGGGCTGGATGAGGCGGCGGGCGAGACCCCGGGCGCCGGCGAGTAAGCGAGCAGGATCGCCCCCAGGGCGACGGCCACCACCAGAAGGGGGATGGCCCGACCGATGACCACGGCCGCCGAGCGACCAGGTGGGTCGTCGCCGGCACCGCCGCGACTGCTCACCGCGACCGGTGCGCTTCTGTGGCTCGGCCCTCGTAGCGGGCTCGGCGCCGACGATCTCGCAGGCGACGCAGGCGACGGACCACCATGGGATCGTACGCATCTGCCTCGTGTGTGGCCAGCAGACCGCTCAATAGCTGGTAGTAGCGGCCCGGGGAGATGGCGAACTGCTGGCGGATGGCCGATCCCTTGGGGCCCGGCCCCGACCGCCAGGCCCTCTCGAAGTCGAGGATGGCCCGGTCCCGCTCACTGAGTGCCATCCGTGGCAGCCTGCCAACCCATGGGCCGCAAAGCAAGGACCGTTCCCCCATCGCAGCCGCATCCGGCGCAATCGCACCGTTAGGCTGGCCCCTCAATGCCGGTGTGGCGCAGCTGGTAGCGCAGGCGACTTGTAATCGTCAGGTCGTGGGTTCGAGTCCCACCGCCGGCCCCATAAAAGCCCAGGTCAGGGCCTTCATTCCTCCGTTGTATCTTCTCGGGAGTAGGGTTGTCCCAACAAGTGTCCCAACAATTGCGGAGGCGACGATGGCAGGCAGTATTCGGCAGCGGGTCGAGAGGGGACCGAATGTCTGGGAGCTGAGGGTCTTCTTGGGCCGGGACGCCAGCGCCAAGGTCCGCCATCGCAGCGTGACATTCCGCGGGTCGAAGAGGGCGGCTGAGCGAGAGCTGGCTCGCCTAATGGCGGAGCAGGAGCGGGAGCCGACTCGTGCTCTCAGCGAGGAAGAGTCGAGATGGGGCCCGCAGACCACGGTCAACGAGGCTGTTGAAGGGTGGCGCGAGAACGGCTGGCAGGACCTCTCGCCCAACACGGTCCGGGGCTACGACGGCGTCTGGCGCCGTCACATTCGCGACTCGATCGGCCGCCGTCGGATCGTGAGCCTGAGCCCGTACGACGTGGAGCGGTTCTTCCGCGAGCTCAAGGACAAGGGGGCCGGACCGACCACGGTCCGACTCAGCCGGGCATTGCTGCACCGGTCCTGCCGTCTCGCCCGCAAGTGGAGCGGCAATCAGCTGCCCAACCCGATCACCGACACCGAGCTGCCGACCTGGGCACCCGACGAGCGGCCGCGAGCAGTGCGAGCCCCGTCGTCATCCGAGGTAGTTGCCATTCTGGAGATGGCCCGCTTCACTGAGCAGCGGGTGGCGGTGCTCATCCGGCTGGTGGCCGCCACTGGCATGCGCCGGGGCGAGGCCTGCGCCCTGCGATGGTCGGATATTGACAACGACGCGGGGACGGTGGTCATCGACGAGGGGGTGATTGGCACGCCTGGTGGTGGTGCCGTCGCCCGAGCGCCCAAGACCCAGGCCAGCAGGCGAACCGTGGCGGTGGGCCCTGCCACCCTGACTCAGCTGGCATCGCTTCACGAGGAACAGGACAAGTTGGCCCAGCGCTGCGACGTACCGTTACCCGAGGGCTCCTTCGTGTTCTCCTTCGAGCCCGGCGGCAGTGCTCCACCACACCCGGACACCATGAGCCACGCCTTCGCCGAGGTACGCGACGCTGCCGGAGTCGCGTGTGATGTTCACCTGCACTCGCTCCGCCATTTTCAGTCGACCGAGCTTGACCGCGTGATTAGCGAGGCGCAAAAGCAAGCCCGGCTCGGGTGGGCCACAGTCCACATGGCCCGCCATTACACCGGCGCGGTCGCCGCCGAGGACCGCCGGGCGGCCGAGCACATCGAAGGGGTCCTTTTTGGCGAAGCAGCCTCACCGGCTACTACCTCTCCACGATCTCGCCGTCGATCAGGCGCTCGACAGCCCGACGCGGCACCCGCCACCGCCCGGCCAGCTTGAATACCGGCACTGGTAGGTCGCCCTTCTCGATGGCCCGGTACAGCGACGAGCGGCTCTGGCCGAGGAGAACCGCCACCTCCCCGACGCTCAGGAGCGGTTTGCGCGCCAGGCTGGCGTCACGGGTTGCCATGCTGATTGCCGTCCTTCCAGCTGCCGTCGGATATCCCTCGGTTGGGAACCTTGAGGTGGCTCGGGCACCGCGGGAGCGACTCCTGGCTGGGGAGGCAACCCAGGGATGTCTGGGACCCGAACAGGCCGAAGCGGAGATGGCCATCGGCGGTGACCGGCGGCAGGCAGCGGCAGGCGTGCCCCGCACAGCTCAGGTAGTCGGCGACGTGCTCGGCACCGGTCTCGTGGTCGCTCAGCAAGGCAAGCTCCTCCTCCTACGGGCCGCCGGCCTGGTGCCGAACGGCATCGCGTGGTTAGAGCATGCGCCTTCGATGTCCCGAAAACTGTCCCGAAACGTGTCCCGACAGTAGATCCATGTCCCGATCGGGACATGGATGTTGTCCCGAACCACTGCTGAATCGGCCGGGTAAGGCACGGAGGAGAGAGTAGAACTCAGGTTTTGCCATCTCGGCCGACAAACTCTTCCGACTCGCCGCCGGCCTACTCAGGCCCAGCGCCGGCCAGCACGCTGCCTACGTCCAGCTCGCAATACTCTCCTCGATGACGCGTTTGACCGCTTCGCGATGGGGTGACGGCTTCACAATCCCTGCTGCTGTTCGCGCCATGGTCTTCGCCGTGGGTGAAACCCTCGTGGACGAGACGCGGTCGTGGTCGGCTTTGGCGGATGAGGCTGGCGTGACCCGTCTGGCGCTGTTCGCCGCACTGGGGGCGCTCATCGAGCGCGGTGAGGACCATCGAGGCGTATGGGACCTGCTCAGCGTCGAGCGGCCGGCGAGCAGCGACGAGATTGCGGAGGCCGCCTTCCACCCTGATGCGCTCCCCTGCCTCCAGGCCGTGCGTGCCGCTGGGTACACCGTGGGCCTGGCAGGGAACCAGCCGGCGGCGGCCGAGACCGCCCTGGGCCGGCTCGGCCTGCCGGTCCACTTCATCGCATCCTCCGCGAGATGGGGAGTCGAGATGTTCCGATGGCCGTCACCACAGTCCCTCATACCTCAAAGTCGCGAGGCCCGACAGCAGGTGGGCTCGTCTGCCTCCTCGCTGGCGTCCTGTTCGGGCTGCTGTCGGTTACTCGAACAGCCGTGCGACGTGCGCCTTATGGGTCCTCGCCGCCTTGAGCGTCACGTTCGTATCGGGCCTTCTCCTGCGCCCGAAACGGTCGAGGAGCTACAGCGAGGGTACTCCTGACCGTCAGTAAGGGATCCCCCTGCGACGGCACGCTCGCGTTCTACCGTCGCCTCGGGCTAGAGATCGAAGCCAAGCCGGGCGCTTTTCATGCCGCCGCCAACCTCCCGGGCGGCATGCTCATCGAGTGGGACAGCACCGAGTTCTTCTCCCAATGGGATACCGGCTGGGGTGGGACGACAGGGGGCAGCACGGTTCTCGGGTTCTGGGTGGCGACCCGCGACGCTGTCGACGAGATCTACGCCGACCTGACCGGCGCAGGCAACAGAGGCCACCAGCCGCCGTATGACGCCTTCTGGGGCGGTCGGTACGCGATCGTCGACGATCCCGACGGCAACAGCGTCGGGATCATGAGCCCCCAAGACCCGGACCGAAAGTTCTGGCCACCCAGCCAGCCGCCACGAGCATCCTGACAACCACACCGGCGGTCCCGGGTCAGATGTCACTTCGTGACACGTTCCTTACCGTCACCCCAAATGGGGACAGAGCGCCAGCGAGCTTGGCCGGGAGCTCTGGGGAAAGCTCCCGGCCGGTGCCCGTAGGTTCAGCCTAAGAAGTCGACGCGGTCGGCTATGACCGAGTGTGCTGAGCGCCGGGAGCCCTCGTCGGTCTCCCACTCCCGGTAGCGGAGTTTGCCGGTAACGGCCACCTGGCGACCTTTGGAGAGGTGCTCGGCGCAGCTGGTGGCCAACTTGGTGAAGGCCACCACGTCGATGAAGAGCGTGTCGTCGTCGGTCTTGCCGGCCACAGCCAGGCGCATCCGGGTGAGAGGTGTCTCGGTGCCTTCGACGGGCTCCGGGTCCCTGGTCAGTCTTCCTATCAGGTTGATGTTGTTCATGGTTTGTGTGCTCCTTTCGAGCGGTGGTTTCTGACGCCACCCGTTGCGCCACGGAATGGGCAGGGATGACAAGGGACGGCCGCAGGCCGAGCGAGGACACGAAAGCCGGTGGCCGAGGCGAGCGTTGCGAGGCGACCCGTAGGGGCGACCACCGTGCTGGCGTCCCACGGCGACCCTTGCGGGCCTGACCGGCCGTGGCAGGGTGAAGGCGTCGTAGGAACCACCAGCCGGATTGGATGCACACGGGACAACGGCCTGATGGCGGTGACCAGGCAACCGATGGCAAAGTGCTCAACGAGAGAGCTCCCGGAGGACTGGGTCTGGCTGTCGGGAGACCGCCGCCGCCTCGGTACGGGTACGGAGGCGGTGGTCTGAGCGCTGGGACAGCACAGTCAGTGCCCGGGGGCGTTCCATGCCGGCCCGCAGGCCGCTGGCGATACTGGCGAGGGTCTCGCGCTGGCCCAGGCCAGCCGCCTCGGCCGCGGCCTCGAGGGTTCCGCGGGTCACTTCGTGGTCAAGGGCGTCGGCTCCTACGAGCTGGCCGAGATTGAAAGCGGCCCGGTTGAGAGTGTCGTTGCGCTCACGGTCGGGGGCCAATGCCACCGCGTCGGCCTCTGCTCGCAGGGCGGCGCTGGCGTAGCGGGAGAGTCTTGAGGTGGACAGGTCCAAAGGCACACGTCGCCGTGGGGAAACAGGCACCGGCGTGAGTCGCTCGAGGAGCCAACCGGGCATGGGTGCCGGCTGGTTGGCTGCCCCGACCCAACGGTAGTGGTGCCCGCTGGGATGGCCGGAGGGAGGAGCAACCACATAGCCACCGTCGCCTCGGACATCAAGGCCAGGGCCCAACCGCCGACCAGCATCGTTGCGGATGGTCACACTCGGGTGGGCAAAGTAGAGATGCCAACCATTGCCGCCGGTGCGGACCCGGGGCGGGGGTTGGCGTAGGCCGCCATGTTCGCGAACGAGGGCAGCGAAGCTGGCCGGGCCGTCGTGGCCGGGGTCAACATCAACAACCACCAGACCGCTGGAGGCCCCGGTACGGATTCCTACCCCGGCGCCAGGCCACCGGGACCACCAGCCCTCGATGGCCTGAGGGTCGGTGGTGGCGTCGTGGAAGCCGTGAGCGGTGCGCGGGTGCTTGCCACCACAGTCACTTCGCCCACACGAGCAGCCCTGGGGACCAGGGGAGTGGAGGGGGAAGACGGCCCAGCCGCGCTCGGCGTAGGACATGGCTGAGCGGCGTGGGTCCACAGCGGCTCAGAACGCCATCTCGGGTCCCGACCGCTCGGTAGTGGCCCGGAGCAACATGCGGGCCTCGAGGTGGTCGAGAGGTTCGGTCATCCGTCCAGCCCCGGGCCACCGCGTTCGGGACGGGCCATCTCTGGTGCAAGGGAGGTCTGGTGGGATCGAGCCGTGGGCAGGTTGGCCCGGGACACTGCGTACCCAGCACCGCCGCTGGTTGCCAGGCGAGCTTCGCTTCGCCGTAGGAGTTCTGTGGTGCTAAGCGGTGGTGCGCCGAGGCCAGCCCGGCGGGCAGCCTCTTCGAGGATCATCCGGTCGCGTTGTAGCGGATTGAGCGCCGGGCGCGGCAAGGCGGGCGGCGGCAGTTGCTCTAGGTAACGCTCATGGGCGCGTTGCAGTCCCGGCGAGAGTCGGGACAGGTGGCGAGCCGGTAGGGGGGCCACGTGCTGTCGTACCGCGTAGGTGTCGCCGCGGACGGCTGCCATGTCGAAATCGACCAGGCGGCGCAAGGTGCGCCGGATCGGCGCATTGCGCCCGGAGGCGCCACCTTTGCCACCTACGCCCAGGTCCTTGGCCAGATCAACGACTCGGATCTGGTAACTGTCAGAGGAGTCCTCTGACATCTGGTTGGCGAAGCGGCGAAGGGCCAGGATGGCGGTGGGGCCGAGAACGGGGGTCCAGAAGGTCTCGGCATAGGGGGAGCGGACATCGTGGCCGAGGTTGGCCACGAGGGGATCGTGAAGTGATGCGACGGTGAGGACCTCAACACTGGCCAGATCGAGCTTGGGATGAGTCGATGCGTCCATCGAGACGACCGGGACCTAGGAAGCCAGCTCGGAACGATCTGGCCCTAGGAGGTGCGCCCGAAGGATCTCAACCTCGGCGGGATCATCGGCCCAGTCCTGGTGGTGAACCAGCAACCACCACAGGGCCAGCTCGGTGTGGGCATCAAGGCGCCGGATCAGGTCCTCAGGGATGGCCTGCTCGTCGGAGAGCTCTTGAATCTGAGTGGGTTCCAACGCTCGCTTCCTCTCACTACGGGCCGCCGGCCTGGTGCCGAGCGGCATCTCGTAGTCAGAGCATGCGCCTGGGGTGTCCCGAAAATTGTCCCGAAAATTGTCCCGTCAAGGGATTCATGTCCCGACGGGACACGATTCGTGTCCCGAAAATTGTCCCGATGGCGGTCCCGACAGCCATCGGCGGCCTACCGTTGGGCTCTGTGCTGTGTAAGGGAGGCGTTTGCCGTCCGGGCGACGGAGCGGCCTTCCAAAGAGTTCCTTGACTTGTCACGGCCGATAGGTATCATCTGCACAGCGGTCGGAGAGTCCGCCTTGTTCCTCTCTCCCTGTCCAAAGACCGGGGTCCGTCATGGCGGCGGACCCCGGTCCAAACCCAAGCAACGACGTGCGAACAAAGCAGTGCTGGGGATGTGGAGAGGAGAGGGGCGAGCATGGCTAAGACAGCGTGGCTTGGTGCAGCCAAGCCGGTAGGGCGAGTTCCGCAGAACGGCTCCGCGCCGACTCCGCCGGGAAAAGCTAGCCCCCGAGCTGGGCTGCGAACAGGCGTAGCTGTGGTCTTGGTGGTAGTGGGAGTCGGCGGCGGGGTCATCGCCTACCAGCGCTCCGCTCAGCGCAGTGCGGTGCTAGTGGTGGGCCAAACCCTCACCCAGGGCCAGGTGATCCGGGCCAGTGACCTTCAAGTGGCGCACATGGTGCCGATCGCTGGGGTCAGCGACGTACCTGCGGCCGATGAAGCCTCGGTGGTGGGCCAGCACGCTGCCGTACCGCTCGCCCCCGGCGCGTTGTTGGTGCCCGGCGATCTGACCGGTAACGACAACAGGCTGAGTCCTGGACAAGTCGAGATCGGTGCGGCTCTGGGGCCGACTCAGATCCCAGCCGAAGGCGTTTCGCCCGGCGAAGCGGTGGAAGTGACACTCAGCCCAACGTCGGCCAGTGCTGTTGGTGCGACATCAGGCACGGAGTTGGGTGTCGGAACGGTGATGACGGTGGGTCATGGGTCTTCAGGCTCCTCGGCCTCTGAGTTGGTCTCTTTGCGGGTACCGGCCGGCGACCAGGCCGCTATCGAGGCGGCCGCCGCTACCAGCAGCCTGGGCCTGATCGCAATGCCGACACCAGGGAGGTAGCAGATGGCCCTGGTGATTGTCGGTTCGGCCAAGGGATCCCCGGGGGCGACCACGCTGGCGGTGGCGGTTGCTCAGTGTTGGTCGGCCTCGGCCACGGTGGTGGAGTGCGACCTGGCCGGCGGTGACCTGGCCGCTCGGTTTGACCTGGCCCCCACCCCGAACCTGGTTGATCTGGCGGTTCGTATGGGCGAGGGGTCCGCTGACCCTTGGCACGGCGTACGCCAGGGCTTGTCCGCCCGAGCCGGTGCCGTGGTCGGAGGGGTTGCGGACTGGGAGGCCACCGGGCGACTCGACTGGCCCGCCGTGGGGGAGTATCTGAGCACCCTCGACCAGCTGGTGATAGCCGACGTTGGGCGCATCGGAGCGGGTCCGATAGAGGTGCTCGGGCCGTTAGCCAAGGCAATTGTGTTGGTGGCGCAACGGGAGTTGTCGGCCGTGGCTCACCTGAAAGGGATTGTCGGGTGGGTCAGGGATACGGCCCCCGATGCGCCGTTAGCCCTGGCCTTGGTGGGGGAGGGTCCGTGGTCGGACCAAGAGGTTGCGATGTCGGTTGGGGTACAGGTGTTGGCAAGCGTCGGGTGGGTGAGCCAACTTGCCGCTCCTCCCAAGCGCAGTCGCCTGCCAGACCTTCGTCCTCTGGAACGCTCGGCCAGAAAGATTGTCGCTCGGTTGGAGGAGGACTTGGGTGCGCCAAATCAGGGCAACGTGGCCCGGCCGGATGCCTCAACTGCGGCCGGCGATGGGGTACCCCGAACGCCGCCCAGCGTCGAATCGGTAGAGGCTGAAGGTGGAGACGTTGCGCGTCGGGTACCCCGAGTGGTCTATGGCTCTGGAGTCCGGTCGCAATCACAGATTGCGAGCAAGCGACCGGCTCTGGACGCCCGGCTGTCGGAAGCGAGAGGGGCGTCTGAAGAAGAAGAGGACCGCTATGAGAGTCAGGCCCCGACCGACGGAGAGGCTGAGCGTGTTCAAGGACCTGGCGAAGATGGAGACAGGGCCAGCGACTCGGTCCGCACTGGCGAGTCGGGGCCACCTCCGCGCCGCAGGGTGAGGCCCGGGCAACCGGGCGACCCAGGGTTGCGAAGTCGAGTTGCTGCGAAATGAAGGTCTCCAGAGTGGACGTGGACAGGTCAGGACAAGGCACAGCACCAAGCGTCGCAGGCACGGCACCGGCCCGCTCAGAGTGCTCGACTGGGCCGGCGGCCCCAGCCCAAGGTCAGCCGAGCCACCACTCGTTGAGGTCATTCCTGCTCGCCCACCAGGCCGGGATAGCCCAAGAGGAAGGCAGACCATGATCGGACGTAATGGCCGGCCGCCGGGGCCACCAGGGGCCAGGGGATACGTGCCGGCTGGCCCACCGGGACCGAGGGGCCGGCCGTTGGCCACAACCCCGGCCCTCCGTACGGCCCGACCAGCCCCCCCCGACCCGGAGATGGTCCGGCGGATCCAGGCTGAGGTTTCCCGGCGCGTGGCCCGCACGGGTGGGGACAAGGATGCGTTGCCGGCTGACCTGGAAACGGAGGTCCGCCGGGTGATCTCGGAGGAGCGGATCGTCGGTGACGACGGGATTGTCGATCAGCTGGTGCGTTACGTCCTGGCCGAGATGTCGGGGATCGGTTGGCTCTTGGAGTACCTGGAGAACCCAGACGTCGAGAACGTGACCATCATCGGCAGCGAGGCGATCTTTGTCGATTTCGCCGGAGGTCGCACCGAACGGCGGGATCCAGTGGTGCGCAGCGACGGTGAGCTGGTCGAGCGGATACGAGCGTTGGCTTCTCATTACGGCCGCCAATTCGGCGCGAACGCTCCCTACGTACACCTGCGCCTGCCCGAGGGTAGCCGGCTGTCGGCCTGTGTGGGGGTGTCCCGTCGCCCTCATGTGGCAATACGGCGTCACCGCCTGATGCGCCAGACCCTGGCCGACCTGGTCAACCTGGGCACCATCGGCGCCGACCTGGCTCGTTTCCTGAGGGCGGGGGTGATCGCCAGGAAGAACTGGCTGTTCTCCGGAGCGGTAGACGCCGGGAAGACGACCTTCATGCGTTGCATGTGCGCTGAGATTCCGCCCCAAGAGAGTCTTTACCTGGTTGAACTGGTGGAGGAGCTGGGCCTGGACCGGATGCCCGAGCGCCATCCCCGGTGCCTGACCCACGAGCAGCGAGACGCCAACAGCGAGGGCCTGGGCGAGGTGAGCATGGCCTACGAGGTGCAGCAAAGCGTCCGTTTCAACACCCACCGGGTGATGGTGGGCGAGCTGCTGGGCGATGAGGTGGTGGCCATGGTGCGAGCCATGTCGTCCGGGCGGGCCGGGTCGATGGCCACCATCCACGCCGAGGACTCAGCCGATGCCCTGGAGCGCCTGACGATGTACGCCGGCGCCGCTGAGCGACCAGTGGCGCCCCAGGCGATCAACCGAATGATCTCTAACACGGTCCACTTCGTTGTCCACCTTGAACAGATTTGGGTCGATGGCAATGGGTCGGAACCACATACGGAGCGGGTGGTGTCGTCAGTGCGAGAGGTACTGAGAGGCACTGAGGATGACTATCGTAGTGTGCGGTCCCAGGAGGTCTGGGCCCCTGGCCCGGATCGACGGGCTGTGCTGCGAATGCCCCCCACGGTACGCACGGCCGAGTTGCTGGCTGCCAACGGTTGGACACATCCAGATCGCCGGGTCCACTGATGGGTTCGTTGTTTGTGTGGGCTGCTGAGTGGTCCGTCTTCATCTTTTTGATTGCAGGTTTCATTGTGATGGTGTCGTGGCTCATATATATGGGTGTCACGGAGTCCGCCAGACAGGCGCGGTACAAGGGAAGGGAATGACAATGCATAGGAAGGTCACAAGAGCAGGGTCGGCGGGCGCCATGGCGGCCTTGGCTTTGGGGTTGGCGGCCTGTTCCAGCCCAACCGCCACGGGGGTGATCCACTTGCCCCCGAGGACGACAACGACGCTGGCCCCCACAACTACCACCACGCCACAGCAAGCAGTGATCACCGGCTATGTAGCAGCGGAAACGGCGTTCGGAAACGCCAGTTTGGCGATGAACGCCAGTGATCCGGCCTTGGTTGCGACCAGCGTCGATCCGGCACTGAGCCAGAACCGGGCACTTCTGACAGTAGAGAAGGGGACGGGAGTAACCGTTCGGGGACACCAGGACTTGGGCCAGCCGGTGGTCGTGGCCTACTCAGCCACCCGTGCGGTCGTACATTCGTGCGAGCCCGGTCCTGGTCTCATTGCCTACGGCCAAGACGGTAAGCCGCTAACCACCAGCTTGGGCCAGGCCGCCAATGTTGACGTGACGGCGGTCATGGTGCCAGGTCCGACAGGCACTTGGATGCTTCAGTCCGGCCAAGACAAGGTGGTGCCCTTGTGCCCCGACTGAGGCGATTGACAGCTACTGGCTTGATCGCGTGTGGGCTGTTGGTAACCACCGCCGCTCCTGCTTGGGCGTATGTAACAGGAGTAAGTGCCTCAGGCAGCGTTAACTACAACCCGTCGGGTGTCGGAGCCTCGGTCAACGTCCTCAGTGGGTCACCCGGGGGTGGGGGACGTGCGGCGGCCGCCAACTCCGGCAGTGGCAACCACAGTTCGGGTGGCGGTGGGTCGGGGCACAGCAGCGGGGGAGGGGGAGGACCTACAGGCCCCCCGCCGTACATCTATCTCCCGACGGGGCTTGTCCCTGGCCCCAACGGTCAACAGGGGCTGTACGCCGTGGTCAATCCCAATAACACCTCGGGCGCCAACACGGCCGCCTGTGGCGGCACAGCGTTTTGTTTCGTGCCTATGGGGGGGCCGACGCCGGCGGCGGCCAAGGGCCCAACCGGGCCACCGCCGCCCTCGCCGGGCCAACTGGCCCTCCAGGCCGCCAACCAGCTCAACCTGGTGGCGCCAAGCATCCAGACGAGCCCGAACACCCTGGACGGTCACTCTCCGGATACTCCGGTCAACTTCCTCACCTGGTTGTGGCTCGGTGGCGGCTTGTCACCGCAGTCAGTGACTGCTTCGGCGGGAGGAGTATCGGCCACCACTACGGCCACACCTACCAGCCAGGTGAGCTTCGAGATGGGCGACGGCGGCTCGGTGTCGTGTAACGGCCCGGGGACACCTTGGTCGCTGGCCGTGGACCCGACTGGAGGAGGAGCTGACCCGTCGGGCTGTGCATATACCTACCACCAGTCAACTGACGGCCGAGGCCCTTACACGGTCACCGCCACCGTGGGCTACACGGTGAGCTGGACCAGCAATGTGGGTCAGAGCGGGACGTTGCCAGGTCTCACGGGCAGGTCATCGGCAGCGCTCAACGTCGATCAGATCGAATCCGTCATCACCAGGAGCAGCTGATGCAGGTTGATCCCAGCGCTGCTCTGATGGCCCTGGCGGGCGGCTTGGTCGGGGCCGGGCTGGGGGTACTGGTCGTGCCTTTTCGGCTCCGCAGGCCAGGGCCGCCGGCCCGGAGGGCCCTACCGTCTCGGGTAGTGGTGGTACGAGCAGCCGCTGGGATCGTGCTTGGCACCGTCGTTGGTTGGGTCACCGGGTGGCCGGCGGCCGGGCTCGCCGCCGCTGCCGCTGTAAGCCTGCTGCCCGGCCTGTTCTCGGGGCCGTCTCAGGCCGACGTGGTAGCCAAACTGGAAGCCATAGCGGTCTGGACCGAGCAGTTGCGCGACACCATGATGGTGTCCAAGGGCCTGGCCGAGGCATTACAGGTTACGGCGCGAGTGAACAGCGGCCCCCTTGAAGGCCCCCTGGGGCGAATGTCAGTGGCCGTGAAGGTGGGCGTACGCCCGGCTGATGCCCTGCGGACCCTGGCCACGGAGTTGGCCGATCCGACCGCCGACATGGTCATCGCCCCGCTGGTCATGTCAGCCGAGCGAGATGCTTCGCAGATATCCGGAGCACTGGACGCACTGGCCAAAGAAGCGCGCCGGGAGGCATCGCAACGCCGAGAGGTGGACGCCAGTAGAGCTTCGGCTCGCTCCGAGATGCGCACGGTGGCTATTGGCTCGGTGGCCTTCATGGGTGCCTTCTGGTTGGTGGGTCGCTCCACACCGCTGCTGACCTGGTACTCGACGATGGCCGGCCAGCTGGTGCTTGGGTTGGTCTTCATTCTTATGGCCACCGGCATCTGGTTGATGGCCCGCCTGGTCCGGCCCCGTGGCGCCGAGAGGATCGCCCTGATGGAGGCTGAACGATGATTTGGTTCGTTGTTTGTGGCGCCCTGGCCGGGGTGGGGTTGGCCGTGCTGGCTGCCACGGTGATCCCGGTACGACCCACCCTGGGCGCTCAGCTGGCTCGGCTGGAGGGCCGCCCCGTTGGTCCTCCGGCCAATCTTCCGGTAGTCGCCGGCGCTTGGCTCATGAAGGTCGTCGAGCGCCTGGGCCGACGCAATTCGTTGGCCGCCGACTTGGCCATCTGCGACCTGGAGCCAACTGCCTGGGGAGCCAGGTTGGCCAGCAACGCGGTTGTGTTGGGCGGGTTCGGGCTGTTTGCCTGGCTGGTAGCCGAGGCCGTGGGGTTGCATCCCGCCCCGTCGGCCGGAATCCTCGGTGTGCTGGCAATGGCCGTGTTTGGCGCTCTGGGCACGGCCACCTCGCTGTGGGGGGAGGCAGCCAAGCGCAGGGCGCACTTCGGTCGGGTAGTAACAGTTTGGCTGCGCCTCACCAACCTGGCCATGGCCGCCGGCGTGGGCCTGGAGGAAGCCACCCAGCAGGCCGCCCAGATCGGCTCGGACTGGGTCCTGGTCTGGATCGGAGAGGTCCTGGCCGAGGCCGGCATGAATGCCGTGACCATGTGGACGGCGCTGGAGGACCTCGGCCGCCGCCTCGAGGTTCCCATCCTGGGCCAGGTGGCCGCCAGCTTGGAACTGGCCGGTACCGAAGGGGCCCGGGCTCGCTTGTCGATGCAGGCCCTGGCGGCCTCCTCACGAGATGCCGAGTTGGCGGCCGCCCGAGCTGAGGCCAATCGGGTCAGTCAGCGTCTGTTCGCCCCCGGCATCGTCGTGGTGCTGGCATACATGATCTATTTGGGAGCGCCTGCCGTGCACCAGCTGTCAGGCGCCCTGTGAAGTCGTGGTCGACCAGAAACCCGTTCGGGTCGCACGGACCAACCAAACAAGGAACGGGGACAAAGGAGTATCCGATGTTGGCTGTGAGGTGCTTGTTGGCGTGGGAGACGACAAAGGGCTGGGTGGTGCAGCGGGCCAAGGCTGCCCACCAAGACGAGCGGGGCCTGGTCCAGTCGCCCTGGGTGATCCTGACTGGCCTGGCGGTCATCGCCGCCATCCTCATCGGCGGACTGATCTTCAACGCCTTGGAGAGCCACACCCGCAACATTGTCAACCACATCAACGGGGCGGGCTCGTAGGAGACGCCACGCCGGCACCGCCCGGCCGGCGTGGAGCGGGGGAGGCCGGGAACGCGTCCGCCGAGCTGGTCTTCGTGTTCCCGGCCGTGTTCGTGGCGCTGTGGCTGATCATCCAGCTGGCCATGTGGGCCATGGCCGCCCAAGCCGTTCAGGCGGCTGCGGCGGCCGGCGGCCAGTCGGTGCGAGCATTCGGGGGCGACGCCACGCAGGCCCACGGCGCGGCCCAGGCGGCCCTGGGTGGCCTGGGCGGGAACATGGTGACTGACACCAAGGTGGCCGTGGGTACGTCCGGAGCGGAGACGTTGGTGCAGGTCTCTGGCCACGTGGCCACCGTGGTCCCGTTCTTCACGGTTTCCGTCACCGGCAAGAGCCAGGCCCCTGCCCAGCAGTACCGGGTCTCGGGTTGAGTGAGATTATGCCGCCGGAATATGGGCACCGCGGCGAGGAAGGCCAGGTCCTGGCTTCGGCTCTGTTCGCCATCACGCTGCTGGTCGGCTTCATCGCCGCCACTGTGACCATGGGCCAGCTTCTCTACGCCAAGGGCCAGGTCACCGACGCGGCCCGCAACGCGGCCCAGGCGGCGGCCATCGTGGCGACGTCATCCCAGGCGCAGCCCCAGGCCCTCCAGACGGCCACCGGAACCCTTGGCCCGGCCCGTTGCCGAGTGCTCAATGTCGCAGTAGACACAGCCGCGTTCGCGCCGGGCGGCTCGGTGGGGGTCAAGGTGTCCTGCAACGTCGGTCTCATCGACAACGGCCTGATCGGCGTGCCCGGATCGGTCACGCTGACCGGCTCGGGCCGGGCCCCCATGGAGAGCTATCGCCGTGGTTGACGCCATCCGCCGAGCCGCGGCCGCCAGGCATAGAGACGAAGCAGGGGTGTTCACCGCCATGGTGGCCGTCCTGGCCACGGCTTTGTTCTTGCTGGTCGGGGTGGTGGTTGACGGCGGGCGCGCCATTGCCGCCCACGAGCAGGCCACCGCCGAGGGCGAGCAGGCGGCTCGGGCCGGGGCCGATGCTTTGTCCCGCCCGTCATTGCACACTGGCCCGATCGTCCCTGATGCCTCCGCAGGGGTAGCGGCCGCTGAGGCTTACATGGTCCAGGCCGGCCACCCCGGGATCACTTCGGTGAGTGGGAACATGGTCAATGTCCGGGTGTCGTCATACCCGGTACCCACCACGTTGATGGGGCTCCTGGGGTTCAGCGCCCTGAGCGTGGGCGGGCAGGGTTCGGCCCAGGCGGTGACCCGGTATGGACGCTGAGCACCTAACGAGATCGATCACGACGCCGACTGCGAGGTGCTCCCCGTGCCGTCCCGATGACGTCGCGCTGCATCGTCGAGCGGCTCAAGTGGTGGCCAGCTCCACCCTGGCCGACGAGCGGATGCTGCGCTGTGGGTTCTGGTGGTTACGGCCACGGCTGTTGGCGGCCTACACGATGCTGTGTTGCCGTTGGGGATGGGCTTGGACCGATGACCGGGCGGAGGCGGTGGCTATCTTGCATCCCCCGAAACGAGCGCGACGAGCGAAGGTAGCCTGCCCCGTCGCCCAGAGGTTGCCCTATGCGGCGCTGCTCCTGGTGGTAATGGTTGCGGCAGCCATGCCGGCTTTCCTGGTCCTGGGCGTGATGGACGTGGCAATCAGCCTGCTGGCGACTCCGTTGGTTGGTGAGGTGACCATGTTGGCAGTGGTACTGGGGGTCGTAGCCTTCGGCGGCCTGGCCCAGGTCGGCTGTAGGCGACTGGCCAGGACTAAACCACCAGATGCCTATCTCATCTCTAATTTTGCCCGGGCCACGCAGGCCGAGCCGGGGAGGGGATCGCTGCTGTTGCGAGCACTGTCCCACCACGCCGACGAGCGCTCGCTGACCTTAGCCCTGCACGCCGGACCAACCAGGTTGGTGAGGTACTACCAAGAACATGGGTTCGTCGTCACCGGCCAGGCCCGGATGCCGTGGGGCGAGACCACCCATCTCATGATCCGCACGTCGGCAGAGACCCAGCTAGGAGGCACAAGTTGAATCGGACTCGGCTACTACTTCGAGCCGCGGCAGGCGCGAGCGGACTTGGCGGTCTGTTGCTCGGGCTGCCGGCGCTGTTGTTGGCCTTTGTGGGCAACCCGCTGCCCCGGCACGTGGCCACCTGGTCCCAGGTGCAGCTGGCATTCGAGTCAGGCAACATCGACGAACAGACGATCCTGCGGGCCATTGCCCTGATCGCCTGGTGCGTCTGGGCTTGGCTGCTTCGCTCGGCCGCCGGCGAGGGCCGAGAGGCGATTCAGGCCTACCGAGCCGGACGCCCCATGGGCGGCCATCGCATAGTGATGGGCCGTTTGGTGGTGCCGATATTCACCGCCGCTTTTATCCTCCTCGGCCGGGCCCCCACGCCCAGCTTTGCCGCTCCACTGCCGGCGGTAGCCACAGCCCCTGTAGTTGCCGTGACCCCGGCCATGGCAGGCCAGCACCTGGGCGTGGTTGTGGCGCCGGGGGACACGCTTACGAGCATCGCCACCCGGGTGCTGGGGTCGCCGGATCGAGCCCCCCAGCTGTTCCAGGTGAACCGCGGCGTGCTCCAGGCCGACGGCGGTCGGCTGAGCGATCCCGGTGAGCTGACGCCAGGATGGCGCCTGGCGCTGCCAGTGAGCAATGGGATCATCCCCGACCCGCAAGTGGCGAACGCTGATTACGTGTCCGCCCCGGCAGCGCCAGGTGACGAGGTGTTGGCCCATCACGTGGTGCTCAAGGATGAGTGCCTGTCGGAAATTGCCGAGCACTACTACCACGACGGCGCCCTGTGGGGGCCAATCGCCAAGGCCAATCCTGATGTGATCTCCCATCCCAACCTCATTTATCCGGGTCAGGTGTTGGTGATCCCAGCTCTCTCGAACGGGAATCGGGCGGCCACCCTGCCGGTCCCGAGCACCAACTCCGGTCCACCACCCTCACTCGCCGCCCCGGCCCCGACTTTGCCCAAGGTCCAAAGCGTGGCGCCGGCGGTTCCAAATAGCACGGCTCAGGGGCCAGGGGTTCACAATGACGCAAAGCAGCCGGCCGGCGATCAGAGAACACCGAGCACGCCCCGGCCCCTCCCATCGACGTCCGCCCCCCGCAGCGGGGAGTCGGGCCCTGGCAACGGTGCCCAGGCCGCCGGCGCCCATCGGCTCTTGGCCGGGGAAGTGCTCCTGGCCGCCCTGTTGGCCGCCGGGGTCATCCGTACCCTGATGTTCCTGCGCCGGCGCCAGCAAAGACGTGTCCCCCTGGACCGCCGGCCTCCCCAGCCGGGCCCATTGTTGGTACCGACCGAGGTGGCGCTACGCAGAGCGGCGGATACTAAGAACCTGGGCCGCCTGGAGGCCGCTCTGGCCGCCTTATCCATTGGGTTGGCCAGTCGGGATGGCGAAGTCGCCACCGTGCTGGGGGTGGTGGTCGAGACCGACGGTCGAGTCAAGGTGTGTCTTGGTGCCGCCCAGGACGCCGCCCCCGAGCCGTTCACGGCCCTCGAGGGCGGCGAGGTGTGGGAACTGGGCCCGGATGCACCCCTGGGCGAGGATCTGGATGAGGCCGAGCCGCTGATGCCGGCCCTGGTGGGCGTGGGCCGCACGGCCAAGGGCCAGGAGGTGCTGGTCAATCTGGAGGCCTTCGGCTCCATCGCCCTGGTGGGGCCGGGCGGGCCGGCGCTGTTGCGGAGCTGGGTCACTGAGCTGGGGACCAAGCCCTGGTCGGAGTGCCTGGAGATAGTGCCGGTGGGCTTCGCCGGCGAGCTGGCCGGACTGGAAAGGGTCCAGCCGGCAGCCACGCTGGAGGCAGTGTGTCCATCCATGGTGGTCCACGCTCGTCAGGTGACCGAGATGGTCGAGGACGTAGGGGAGACCTCGTTGTTGGCCGCTCGACTCCACGGTTCGGCCGACAACTGGGCACCCCAGGTGGTGTGCTGCGCCGAGGCCCCAACCCGCCAGGAATTGGACCCGGTGCGCCTGGCGCTGGCTGACTCGGCCCGTAGCGGAGTGGTGCTGGCCGCCGCGGGACCCATGAGCGAAGCCGGCCTGGTGCTTGACACATCCACCGACGAGATGGAGGTCGCACCGCTGGGGATGACGGTTCGCCCTCATGGTCTGGCGGCGTCAGAAGTAGCCAGCATCGGGGGATTGGTGGACGTGGCGCAGAGCCACGATGACGTCGGCCCGGATGATCCGGCCTATGACACAGAGGTGAGTCCGACACGAGCGGCGAGAGAGTTGTTGGACCCAGCCGCCTACTTCGACAAGGAAGGCCTGGATGGTGACGCGCCGGCTGACGATGAGTGGGGCGACTTTGATCTGGCCTCTACGGGCAAGCCCAGCAACGGCCACCGCCAATCGCCCGACCAGGCCGGCTTGGCCGGGCCGGGGAAGCCTGAAGAGCCGACCGGTTCGGCGCTTGACTCCATGGCCTACGCCCGTGAGCTGGCCGCTGAGGTTCTTGATCTTGAATTTGTGGCCGGCAGGGGGGCAGGGGAACCACCACCCGAGAAGGCGTCGCCGCCAGAACCAGTCTCGGGAGTGAGCTCCGAGCGTCCTGAGCCGGTGGCCCAGGACGCGGTACGCCAGATCGTGGCGGCGGCAGAGTGCGAGATCGAGGTCTTGGGACCGGTGGTAGCCGGAGGGCTGGAGGGCAAGGCCAAGGAGATAGCGACCTACCTGGCCCTGCATCCCGAAGGTGTGAAGAAGCGGGTGTTGATCCAAGCGATGTGGCCTGGCGACGTCCGGTGCTCCGACAAGACCTTCCGCAATATGGTGACCGCCGTGCGGGCGGGACTGGGCAAGGATGGGTCAGGGGCTCCCTACCTTCCACCGTCGGTGATGAGTACCTACCAGGTGTCCGAGGCCATGGGCACCAACTGGGGTCGGTTCTCCAAGCTGGTGGCCCTGGCCAAGTGCGGGAACCCCGAGCACACCCAGGATTATCTCCGAGAGGCGCTCAGCTTGGTCAAGGGCGAGCCGTTTGTCGATGCTGGCCCCAAGAGCTTCGAGTGGGTCCAAGGTCCCCTGGCCAGCAATGAGCCGCAGGCTTCTTGGGTCAACGCCATGACCACAGCCATCGCCGAGGCGTCCTGCGACCTGGCTGAGGCGTGCCAGGCGGTAGGTGATCTCCCCGGCACAGCGTGGGCCCTTGATCGTGGGTTGCTGGCCTGTCCCACCGACGAGCGACTGGTGGCCATGCGGATTCGGGCGGCCCAGGATGCCAAGGAGGGAAGGGTCGCCTTCGAGGAGTTCCGTCGTGTGTCCGACGACGACGTGGGTGAGGACGTGTTGGCTGCCTACCTGGAGCTGTGCCAACAGCCGACGTAGGGATCGGGACAATTTTCGGGACACGAATCGTGTCCCGTCGGGACATGAATCCCTGGACGGGACACGTTTCGGGACAATTTTCGGGACACCCCAAGCGCATGCTCTGACTACGAGATGCCGCTCGGCAACAGGCCGGCGGCCCGTAGTGAGAGGAAGCAAGCATGTCGAATCTGTTGTTCTTGGCCGGAGCCACCCCCAACATCAGCCCGAACTCTGGTGGCCTGCCAGGGCTCGATATCCTGAGCGGGTTTGCCTCGGGAGCTGAGTTCGGCGCCTTGATTCTGGCGATCATCGGCACCCTGGTAGGGGCGGCCATCTGGGCAGTAGCGTCGCACAGCCACAACAGCCACCACGCCCACGCCGGGCGGGCCGCCATGCTGGTCGGTGCCTTCGCCGCCCTGGCTGTGGGAGCCGCCCCTGGGATCGTGAGCTTCTTCTTCGGCAAGGGCACTGGCGTCCATTGATGTTGGCGACCATCCCTGTCGTAGGGAGCTTCTTCACCAGCGCCGCCAACGATGTTTTCGGCGCTCTGGCCTCGGCCCTGGAGGACGCGTCGAGCTGGGCGGTCAGCCAGATGATCCACGCCATTACCGCCACCACCACTCCCGACCTGACCTCCGGGTGGTTCTCGGGACCATCGTCGCCGCTTCACACCATGCGCCTGGTGGTGCTGGCGGTGGGAGTGCCCATCATCATCCTCGGAGTCATGCAGTCCCTGCTGCGCAACGACGTGTCGGAAATGGCGCGACGGGCGTTTCTGTATCCGGCGCTGGCTGGCGCTGGCACCCTGGCGGTGGTGGCGGTAACCACCATGTTGGTCACCGCCACCGACCAGATGTCCTCGGCCATGTTGGCCTCGGCCGGCAAGGACCTGGGCAAGTTTGCCGCCCAAACCTTCGCGGTGGCTGCAGTTACGGGTCCGGCTACCCCCAGCCCGGTGATGGTCCTGGTTGGGCTTTCGGTGGGAATCCTGGCGGCCGGCTTCTTGATCTGGTTGGAGCTGGTGGTGCGCATGGCCGCCATCGACATCGCCGTGTTGTTCATGCCCTTGGCCCTGATCGCGTTGTGTTGGCAGGCCGGGGCGGCGGCAGCCAAGCGCCTGGCCGAATTCCTGGTGGCGGTGATCCTGTCCAAGTTCGTGATCGCCGCCACCATTGCGGTCGGGGCGGCGTCACTGGCCGCGCCGGTCATAGGCAACGCCCCCGGCAAGGAGACGGCTCGCTTGGTGGGTGGTATGGCGCTGTTGCTGTTGGCTGGCTTCGCCCCGGTGGCGTTGCTGCGCTGGATTCCCCTGGCCGAGGCAGCGGCAGCCAGCCACGGTCTGGCCCGCCAGGGCGCAAAGGGCGCCATGGCGGCGGCCAGCACCATTGACCGGGCACGGTCGCTGGCCGGGTCTCGCAGCCCGGCCGACAAGGGGTCCCCCGGTAACCAGGGCGGCGCTGGTACGACCGGTACCGCCAAGACCGGCGGAGCCGCTGAGAAAGCGGGTGGGGCTGGCGGCGCAGCAGCAGGGGCGGCGGGACCAGCTGGGGCGGCGGTAGTGGCCGCCCAGGCGGCGGCCAAGGTCGTCCGACAAGCCGGTGGCGTGACCGATGCCGCCAGGGGCGGTAACGGTGACAAGGGCGGGAATGGGCCGAGCCAGGCCGGCGGTGAGAGACCCGGCGCCACGGCGGGTTCTCAGGGAGCGTCTAGCGACAAGCCGTCAACGGGAGCTGTCCGTGGCTGAGCGCACGCTTTATACATTTGGTCCGCGGCCGACTCGCGGAGTTCTCCTGGGCTTGGGTGGGATGCAGCTGGCCGGCCTGGTAGCCGGAGGTGTGACCGGGCTGGTCTTGATGATGGGCAAGACCAACCTACTGGTGGCCATGTGCCCGTTAGTGGCCGGCGCTTTGTATGCGTGGGCGCCGGTGGCGGGGCGGCCAATCCACGAATGGGCCGGCCCGGTGATCTCGCATTGGAGCCGGCGTGCTCAGGGTCATTCGACGTGGGCAGCCAGTGGCGACGACGCCACCCCGCCGCCGTTCGCTGGGCTGTCGGTGGTGGCAGCCGGCAATCCTGAGCACCCCACCGCGGTAATCGTGAGCAGTGGACGGGGACGGCCCACCTACACCGCGGTCCTGGCCGTGAACGGCGGGGACTTCGCCATGATCGACGCCGGGGATCAAGAACGCAGGCTGGCGGCCTGGGGGGAGGCCCTGGCCGGCGCCGGCGCTCCCGGCCTGGGGGTCACCCGGGTGCAGTGGGTTGAGCGTTCAGGTCCTGAGCGCTCTGACGCGGCCTCGGCGTGGGCGGCTCGCCACCGCCGGGTCCCGGCCGCCTCGCCGGCGGCCAAGAGCTATTGGGAGCTGCTGCGCCAGACCCGGCCGGCTACCCGACGCCACGACACCTACGTGGCCATTCAGGTTGCCCCTCGTCAGTGTGACCCGGCCAAGGGAGATGGCGATCCGGGCCTGGCCGAGGTGGTAGCGGCGGTTGAGCTGGTGGCCGGGCGCATCAACTCGGCCGAGCTGAGGACGTCAGGGGCTCTGGGGCCAAGTGAGGTAGGTGAGGTCCTGCACGGCCTGATCGACCCCGACTACGCCCGGGCTATGGCCGGCCGACGCCACCTGCGGGCGGCGGGTCCGCCTCTGCCGTGGCCAGCGGCCACCGAGACGCCCTGGGGGGCCTATCGGACCAACGGCACCTGGCATGCCACCTACTGGCTGTCTGAGCTGCCGCGGCGGTCCGTGGGAGCGGCCTGGATGTCGCCGCTGTTGTTGTCTCGGGTGGATGGCGTACGCAGCCTGAGTGTGTTGATGGAGCCCTTGAGCCCCTCCGCTGCGGCCCGTCGGGCCGAACGCGATGTGTTGGAAAACGATGCCGATGCCGTTCAGCGTGAGCGGTTCGGCTTTGCTCGCACCGCCCGGCGCGAGCGGGAGAGAGGCCAGGCCGCGGCCCGAGAAGAGGAGCTGGTGTCGGGTTATGCGCTGATGCGCTTTGTGGGTTTGGTATCGGTGGCCGCGCCGGACCAAGAGGCTTTGGTGGTGGCCTGCCGGGAGGTTGAGCAGGCCGCTGGCCAAGCCTGTGTGGAACTGACCCGGCTCTACGGCCGCCAGGACGTGGCCTTCGCGGCCAGTCTGCCGCTGTGCGCCGGCGTGGCCCCCGTCCCGTGGGGGATGTGATGCGGAGCTTGTTGAACCGGGCGAGGCGGTTGCGTGTGCCTCGCCATGTGGTCACCACCCGCCACCTGGCGTCGTGTTACCCGTGGCAGGCGGAGGCCGGGATGGCCGCCACCGGGCCGATAATCGGCTATGACCTGCTGTCAGGCGGGCTGCACACCTACGATCCCTGGGAGCTTTACAACCAGGGCCTGCTCACCAACCCGAACATGTTGGTGGTGGGAGAAATCGGGTGTGGGAAGTCGTCGCTGGTCAAGGGCTACCTGTACCGACAGGTCGGTTGCTTTGGCCGCCAATGTTTCATCCTCGACCCCAAGGGCGAGTACGGCGGTCTGGCCGCCGCCCTGGGACTGCCGGTGGTGCGCCTGGCGCCCGGCGGCAAGGTTCGGCTCAATCCGCTCGATCCCGGCCCAGGCGGTTACGCCGACCCTGGGGCGGTGCGGCGCAGGCAGGCGGAGATGGTGGTCGGGTTGGCTGAGTCCACCCTGGGCCGACGAGCGACGTCCGAGGAGCGGGCCGGGGTGGGGGAGGCCCTAGCCACCGCGGCTGCCATGTCCACCACGCCCCAGCTGGCCGACGTGGCCGCGTTGCTGTTGCAGCCGACCATGGCCATGGCTGCTCCCTTGGCCACCACCCCCGAAGCCCTGGCCAGGGCTTGTCGAGACGTGGCCCTGGAGTTGCGCCGCCTGTTGTCGGGCGACCTGGAGGGGATGTTCGATGGCGACTCGACTGTCAAGATCGACTGGTCCGGCCCTGGTGTGGTGCTGGACCTGTCGGCCGTGTACGGGTCGCCGGCCCTGCCGGTGGTCATGCTCCTGGCCGTGAGCTGGCTCCAGGTGGTGCTGGCCACACCCGGTCCTCGGCGCATCGTGGTGTTGGACGAGGCGTGGGCGGTGCTCATGGACACCGGTACCACCAGATGGTTACAGGCCACCTGGAAGCTGTCCCGGGCACTGGGAGTGGCCAACATGGCGGTCATCCATCGCCTGTCGGACCTCCGGGGCCAAGGAGCCGACGGTTCCGAGCGGGTCAAACAGGCTCAGGGCCTGTTGGCCGACACCGGTACCCGGGTGGTGTTCGCCCAGGCCAGTGATCAGGTGCCTGACGCCCGCAAACTGTTGGGCCTGAGTGAGGTGGAGGGCGAGGTCCTTCCTCGCCTGCCCGGCCGGGGCCGGGCCCTGTGGCGGGTGGGCCGCCACGGGACCATTGTGGATCACTTGGTGGCCCCGGGCGAATGGGGCATCGTAGATACCGATGCCGCCATGGGCGTGGTGGCGTAGGTCCTGGCCGTGGCGGCTTCGAAGTCACATTCAGCCGGGGTGGGGGTGCTCGCCATTGCCGGCATCGGGGTGGCCATGGTGGCCCTACCCCTGATGATGCTGACGGTGGCCGTGGGATCAGCGGGTCAGGGTTCGTCGTGTGGAGCTGACGCCAGTCTGACGGGTGCCGCGCTTCCACCCGGCGGGAAGGTAGTCGGCGCCACCCAATACGGCGGCCCGGGCGACCCCTCCACCGCGACCGACCACGGCGCCTATGTGGACCACCTGACTGGGCACTACGCCTTTGCCGAGTTGTCCTCGGCCGGTCTGAATTACTCGGCCCTGGGCGGCCTGGCACCACACACGTTGCTCCAGATCAGCTATGGGGGGAAGAGCGTGATCGCTGAGAAGCTCGACGTGGGTCGGGGCGGAGGGCCGGTGGGAAGTCCCCCCACCGCCCGGGCCATCGATCTGTGGTGGCAGACGGCGGCGGCCCTTGGGGTCTCTGGGAGTGGATTGGTGTCGCTGGCCCCTGCCCCTCCCGGCACTCCTGAATCTGCTGCCCTGGTCCCCGGCGCCCCGACCTCTGGTGGTGCCAGTGCTTCCCTCGTATCGGACTCGGTCGGTGGTTGCGTACCGGCCAGCTTCGCCGGCGCCGACGCCATCGTGGCGCTGGCTAACTCCCAGGTGGGGACCCATGATGCCCCACCTGGGTCGAACTGCACCCCCTACGGGCCGGTGTGCGAGGAGTGGTGCGCGCTGTTTGCCACCTGGGTGTGGGGCCATTCCGGCGTAGGCATCCCGTCTAACGCCTACTCGGGCTTTCCCTACACGTGGGCCCAGGCCCACGGCAAGGTGTTCCCGGCCACGGCCACGCCTTCTCCCGGTGATCTGGTCTTTTTCGGGTCGGGGCCGGGGCCGGGGCAGTCGGACCACGTCGGGGTCATAACCGCCGTGGGGGTCGGTGGGGAGATCACCGAGGTGGACGGCAACTACGCCCACCAGGTCTCCCGAGTGGGTCCGTACATGCCGGCCACGGCCACCAGCCATGGCCAGCGAGCCCCCATCTACGGCTACGCCCAGCCCACGCCATGATGCGCCGCCTTGGGGTTGCCCTGACGATCGTGGCCGTGGTGGCTATTGGGGTAGCCCGGCTTTGGCCCACACCCCACTCGGCTTCGCCGGTCGCCGCCAGTCCGCCTTCGTCGGTAGGACGTGGTTCAGACCGACACCCCGCGCCAGCTCCCCTCGCTGCCACCACGACGAGCATCAGCACGACCACGACAGGGCCGGCGCAGATCAATGCCCAGCAGGAACCTACGCCAGACCAAGAAGCAGCCCAGGCGGCGGCCCTCGCCGCTCGTCCCGCCTATCAGCACCTGCCCTATCAGGGCAACGGGATCGTGGCCACCATTGCCGGCGACCAGTCCGGCCAGATCGTGGTTGATGTGATTTCCGAACACCCGCTGGCTGCTGCTCAGGCTGGCTGGGCATCGTTCCTGGCCGCCTGGGGTGACCCCGGTAGCGCCTATGTCGTCCACTTCCACCCCAATGTCGGTACTGGCTAAGGAGGCTATTGATGACTGACACCCAGACATGGCGACATAATCGAGAGGGCAGGGTATCGCTTGGTCCGCGATTCACTACCAGTCTGCATGAGTGGGCTGAGCGGGAGGCCGGTCGGCTGCTGGCGCCACTGGAGTACACCTGGGCCCATACCCAAGGTGTGGCCGCGACGGCCAGGGCACTGAGTACCGTGCTGGCCCCAGCGGAACGCGAGGTGGCGGTGGCGGCGGCCTGGTTGCACGACGTGGGCTGTGCGCCGGGCATCATCGCCACAGCGTTTCATCCCCTCGACGGTGCCTGCTATGTGGCCAGCCTCGGCCATCCTCGCATAGCAAGCCTGGTCGCCCATCACACGGGGCCAGGTACGAGGCTGAGTGGTGGGGCCTTGGTGCCGAGCTGGCGGAGTTCCCCAGAGAGGACAGCGAGGTGACCGACTTGGTGACCTATGCCGATCTGACCACCAGCCCGTCAGGATTACCGGTCAACCCCGGCCATCACCTGGCCATGGCCGCCTGGTGCTACGGCCCCGACCACGTCGTCACCCGGTCGTTGGCCGAGGCCCGTCCAGAACTGTTGGCCGCAGTGAGCCGAGTGGAGGACCGCCTTACGGAGCCGGTCATGCAGGCCCTGCGCGCCGGGATGGCCGTCGCGGCCACGGTGGCGTGAAGATGAGCCAGCTACGACCACCGTTTGCCTACTTCGGTTCCAAGCAGCGCCTGGCTCTTTGGTGTGAGGCGATGCTGCCAAGCCACCGTATCTATCTTGAGCCATTCGCAGGCTCGGCGGCGGTGCTGCTGGCCAAGCAGCCATCGGCCATCGAAATCCTCAATGACATCGACGGGGAGCTGATTCGCTTCTTCCGGCTACTACGGGATCACCCGGCGGACTTGATTCGGGCCTGCGAACTGACTCCCTACGCCCGGGAGGAGCTTCACCTGGCCAAGGCGGCGCCGAGCGAGCACACCGACGAGGTGGAACTGGCCCGGCGGTGGTGGGTTCGCTCGGTCCAATCGGTATCAGGTGCCGGCCACGGTTGGTCGGTGACACTGAACCGCTCAGCCTCCCGAGCAGCCACCGCGGTTTCCATGGTCGAGCGGATGCGGGCGGTGGCCATGCGACTGCGCAATGTCCAGATTGAGTGTCGACCGGCCCTGGAGGTTCTGGACTCGCTGGACGGCCCTGCCACCGTGGTCTACTGCGATCCTCCCTATCTGGGCTCGACCCGTCGGGCCGGGACTGGGACCGGTGGCCGGGACTACCGCCATGACATGGCAGGCGAGGACCAGCATCGCCAACTAGCGAAGGCGCTCAATGCCTGCCAGGCGGCGGTGCTGATCTCGGGTTACCCGAGCTCGCTCTATGACGAGCTCTATGAGGGATGGTGGCGGGCAGAGCGACCAACCCTCAAGATGACAGCAAATGTGAGCGGAGGAGCTCTCAGCCGGGCCACCGAGGTGGTGTGGTCGAACCGCCCCCTGTGGGTTCAGGGACGCCTGGAGGAAGTGTCGTGAGGCCGCGGTGGTGGGTTGAGGCGGCCTGTCGGGGATGCCCGCATGAGTTGTTTTACCCCGAGCCAAGCGAAGACGCTGAGCAACCCAAGGCCATATGTCGAGGGTGTCAGGTGCGAGCGGACTGCCTGGAGGAGGCAATGGCCCGACCCGACCGGCTGGACTATGGGGTCTGGGGAGGGACCACCCCGCCAGAGCGGGCATTCCTGCGCTCGTTGGTCGAGCAGAGGCGATCCGAGAAGGACGACAGCCGGAGGCGTGTGTCATGACCATGACCCGACGTCCGATAGCGGCCCCCCCCTACGACGGGGGAACCGACACCTTCATCCTGGTCGTGGTGGGTGTCCTGGTGGCCGAGCTCGCCGTACTCGGGATAGGTGCCACCCTGGCTGCGTTGGTCTTTGGCGGTCACCATCTGTTGGGGCTCTCTGTACCAGCGGTGGTCCTGTCGGCAGCCGCGTCCCTCGGCAATGTCACTCACCCCGCCCTGGCCTGGCAGATCACCGCCAGGGCCGACCTACCCGGCCCGGTGGCTTACTGGTCTACGACAGCGGTGGTTCAAACGGCCGCCGGGCTGGGAGCCTGGGCCGGCTGGCGGGTGTGGTCGACCCGTGCGATTACCCAGGCCACGCTGACCGATGGTGCCCGGGGGCGTCGCTCCCCCCCCGGGTTCGCCAATCGTGCCCAGGTTCGACGCAACCTGTCGGCCCGAGCAGTACGAGCCCGTGCCCCTCAGATTCGCCCGTCCCTGGCCGGCCGGCAGGTCTCACCCGAAGACGTCGCCATCGGCTTGGGCCGCGACGTGGCGTCGGGCATCGGGCTGTGGAGCAGCCTGGAGGAGTCGTGTCTGGTCCTGGGGCCGCCACGGGTGGGCAAGGGGGTCAACTTCATCATCCCCGGAGTGCTGGCCTCGCCGGGTGCGGCAGTGGTCACCGCCACCCGCACCGACACCCTGCTGCACACGGCCTGTGCCCGGGCCGAGCACGGCCCGGTGGCGGTCTTTGACCCGCAGGGTTCAGCCCAGTGGCCCGACGGGCTGCGCTGGGCTCCTCAGAAGGGCTGTCGGGACTCACTGACCGCCATCCTGCGAGCCAAGGGTTTTGCCGCCGCCGCCGGCCTCAACACCGGCAGCGTGACCAACGGTGACTACTGGCAGGGACAAACCGCCGCCGTCGTGCGGTGCTACCTCCACGCCGCCGACTTGGACGGCCGGCCGATTCGAGACGTGTTGCGCTGGGTGGGACACCCGGGTGATCCCACCCCGGTCGACATCTTGCGGGTTCATCCGGAGGCGGCGCCCGGGTGGGCCGAGGAGCTCCATGACCAGGCCACGGCCGACGCTCGCCAGCGTGACCAGATCTGGACCCAGGTCCGCAGGGCGTTTGACTCATTGGCCGATCCCCGGGTACTCGACGCCTGTTCGCCTCCGGCGGGAGTCGAGTTCGATGCCGAGACCTTCCTGCGCCGGCGCGGCACGCTGTATCTGGTGGGCTCGGCCGACGCCCAGTTGTCCATCGCCCCGCTCATTACCGCCCTGATTGAGGACCTGGTGGCAACCGCCCGCAAGCTGGCCGCTCGCTCCCCCTACGGCCGCCTGGACCCGCCGTTGGCGCTGTGGCTGGATGAGGCGGCCAACATCGCCCCGCTGCCCAGCCTGCCCAGCCTGTTATCCGACGGCGGGGGAACGGGGATACCCACGGTGGCCGTCCTGCAATCCCTCGGCCAGGGCCGGGCCCGCTGGGGCCAGGCCGCCACCGACGCCATGTGGGACGCGGCCACCACCAAGGTGGTCTTTGGTGGTCTGGCCACCATCGAGGACCTGACTCGCATCGCCAACCTGGCCGGTGACGTGGACCAAGAGACCATGTCGCGCAGCCGAGGCAAGGGAGCGGCTAGCACGTCGAGCAGTCTTCGCCGTATCCCGGCCCTGAGTGCTTCCCAAGTGAGGACCCTGCCCAAGGGCCGGGCGCTCATCATCCATCAGCACACTCCTATCGTCGAGGCGGCTCTTGATCCCTGGTGGCGCCGACCCATCGCCTCGGCGGTCCGAGCGGCCCTGGCCGAGGCCACGCGGATCACAGGGATAACACCCGAGGATCCTCAAGACGAAAAGCCCCAGGCCCATCCAACCAGGTTGGCTCGCACAGCCAGCCTCCCTGTCGGCGTCGTCGGGGCTGCCCGCCACGCCGTGTCCCGGTTGGTGGCAAAGGCGCGCTCGGGAACCGAGACCACCAGGTGCGAACACCAGCCAGTGCAGCGCCCAGTGGTGGCCGCCAGGCGCACGGTGCGACCCGGGAAGCCGCCGACTAAGCCCAAGGCGGCCGCCTAGATGGCCCGAGACCGCCAGGTATTGCGGCCGACGCGCCGGCGCCGGCGGGTCGCACCGTCGCCACCACCGCAGTTGTTGAGTGCCGGCCCAGACGTGCGAAGATGGGAAAGGAGAATCTTGTGGGCCGACGCCCGCCGGCAAGTCAACTGTCGTTCGACGACTTCTTAAGGGAGGACGACGATGAACGGTTACGCAGTGATGGCCCTGGAGTACCTCCAGGGGTTTCGGCCCCGCCACTTCGCTCGGCTGGAGGACCCGGAGCGCTACTGCGCGACGGTGGGGGAACAGGTGGAGGCCGAGATGATGGCGGCCAGGGAGGACATCCGCCAGCGGGTGCCTCCGGATCTGAATCAGGCCGACCGACTGGTGTGGATCGGGGCGGCCCGGAGGCTGGCCGAACAACGCATCCTGGCCGAGAAGGTCTACCTGCCGGCCGAACCGGGGCGCTGGCAGGACCCGGAGCCGCAGCGAGAAGACGAGATTTATCCCTTCCGTTCGCTGGGGACCCTGGACTTCCACCTGGTGGGCTCCGAGGACCAGGCGATGGAGGAGACCCCGGAGTAAGAGACTTTCGCCCGGGCGGCCAGGGTGACCTGGCCCCGCCCGGGCAGAGGGCCAAGGCCCAGGCCAACCTGGCCGCCCTGGCAACCTTGCGCCGGCTCCAGGCCGAGGATCGCCCACCCCACCCCGATGAGCAGGCCGCCCTGGCCCGATGGGCGGCCTGGGGGGCCATCCCTGAGGTCTTCGATGTTGACAACGCTTCGTGGGCCCCGACGCGCCGCCAGTTGCGGGAGTTGTTGGACGACACCGAGTGGGCGGCTGCTTCTCGCACGGTCATCAACGCCCATTACACGTCAGCCGAAGTGGTGGAAGCCGCCTGGTCCACCCTGGCCGGCCTGGGGTTCAAGGCCGGGCGGGTGCTGGAGCCGGGTTGCGGGTCGGGAAACTTCATCGGCCTGGCCCCCCCTGGGGCGGCCGTGACCGGGGTGGAGCTGGATCCGGTGACCGCCGCAGTAGCCGGCGCGTTGTACCCCTCGGCCGAGATCAGGGCTGAGAGCTTCGCCGACAGCCGATTTGGCCTCCACTTCGACGCGGTGATTGGCAATGTGCCGTTCGGCAAGGTGGTCCTCGAGGACCGCCGGCACAACCGCTCCCGGCATTCCATCCATAACCATTTCCTAGTGAAATCCCTGGACCTGGTGCGCCCCGGCGGCCTGGTGGTGGTGGTTACCTCGCGCTTCACCATGGACGCTCGCAACCCGGCTGCTCGCCGGGAGATGGCCACTCAGGCCGATCTGCTCGGGGCCGTGCGACTCCCGGGAGGGACCTTCCGGGCCGCTTCTGGTACTGACGTGGTGACCGACCTGGTGGTTCTGCGCCGGCGCGAGCCGGGCGCCGAGCCAGCCGGCCAGCCCTGGGATCGGGTGGTAGAGGTGGATACCCCTACCGGAACGGTGGCCATCAACGAGTACTTTGGCGAGCATCCCGGCCAGGTCCTGGGGGAGATGGGAGCAGCCCACGGCCAGTACAACCAGGCCGACCTGGCGGTGCGGCCCTGGGATCGCCCCCTGGCCGAGGATCTGGGCCAGGGACTGGCCCGAGTCACGACCGAGGCCCGAGCATCAGGATTGGTCCTGGCCCCGCCTTCAGTGCCACCACCGGAGCGGTCGACGCCAAAGCGCCCCCAGCTGGGTAACGCGGTCGTCGCTCGGTACCACAAGGAGGGCAGCATCGTGGCCACCCTCCTCGAGGGTGGCTTTGCCCGCATCACAGCAGGCCTGCCCGAGCCGTTCACCCCCAGGCCGAAGAGTGACCGGGCCGAGCTGGCCGCCCTGATCGGCCTGCGAGATGCCTGGGCCGAGTTGTTGGAGAGCCAGGCGACCAACGCCGACGACGCCGCCTTTGGTCAGGCCCAGGCCACGATGGGACGCCGCTATGACGCCTACCGGGCCCGCTATGGCCCGCTGAACCGGTTCCGCCAGGACCGAACCGGCAAGACTGACCCTGAAACCGGTGAGGAAGTCATGCGCCGGGTGGCCCCGACGATGGGCGGCTTCGCTCGTGACCCCGATCTGCCCGGCCTGTTCGCCCTGGAGATGTTTGACCCGGTCTCCCAGGAGGCCAACAAGGCGGCCATCTTCGAGTCCCGGGTGGTGGGTCCCCGCCAGGCGGTTATGGGAGCCGACTCGGCGACCGATGCCCTGGCCCTGTGCCTGGACGGCCACGCCCGGGTGGACCTGGGAGTCATTGCCGAGCTGCTCGGGGTGGACGAGTCCGCCGCCCGCACCGAGCTGGGAACCATGGTCTGGGAGGACCCGACCACGGGGCAGCTGATGAGCGCCGAGGCTTACCTAAGCGGTCCGGTCCGCCAGAAGCTGGACGCTGCTCGCCTGGCAGCCAATCGTGAACCTCGCTTTCAGGCCCACGTGGAGGCCCTAGAGGCGGTCATGCCCCGTGACCTGGAGCCGGGGGAGATCGATGCCCGGCTGGGGGCGGCCTGGATCGGGGCCACCGACATTTCCGAGTTTGCCCGAGAGGTCCTGGCCACCCCGGACATTCAGGTGGAAAAGGCGGAGATCGGCGCCACCTGGACCGTTGCCGCCCCCTTGTGGATACGGCGAAACGTGGCCATGACGGCCGAGTGGGGGACCGACCGGGTGGCGGCCACCAAGTTGTTGGAGTGGTCGCTTAACCAGACGGTGGCCAAGATCTACGACAAGGACGATGACGGAACCAGGACACTCAATGTCGGCGAAACCCTGGCCGCCCGAGAGAAACAGGAAGCCCTGGAAGCGCGCTTCTCGGCCTGGGTGTGGGAGGACCCAGTGCGGGCTTCTCGTTTGGCGCAGCGGTACAACGTGTTGTTCAACTCCAACGTGGTGCCGGCCTGGGAGGGTTCGCATCTGTCACTGCCCGGCCTGGCTGAGACCTTCAGGCCCCATTCCCACCAACGCGATGCCGTGTGGCGGATCCTTCAAGAGCCAAACGTCTTGCTGGCCCACGCCGTGGGAGGGGGCAAGACCGCGGTCCAGGTGATGGCAGGAATGGAGATGCGCCGGCTGGGCCTGGCCCGCAAACCGGCCTACGTGGTACCCAACCACATGTTGGAGCAGTTCTCACGGGAGTTTCTCCAGCTCTACCCCCAGGCCCGGGTGCTGGTACCTCATGAGTCGGAGATGAAGGCGGCCGGGCGCAAACAGCTGGTCGCCCGTTGCGCCACCGGGGACTGGGACGCGGTGATCCTGACCCACTCGACCTTTGGACTGATCCCCACCGCTCCAGAGACGCGAGCCGAGTACCGGGCCGAGAAGATCGAGGCCCTCCGGGGGGCGCTGAGCTCGTCAAAGGCCGGCCAGGGGCTCAGCGTGAAGGCCCTGGAGACCAAGCTGGCCAACGCCGAGGAGCGCGACAAGAAGCTGCTCAGGGAAAACCAGCGCGACGATGGGGTGGTATTCGAGGCCACTGGGATCGACTACGTGTTCTTGGACGAAGCGCACTACTTTAAGAACCGCGCCATAGTCACCAACGTTGCCGATATTGGCATCAGGGGGTCACAAAAGGCCGAGGACCTGGACCTCAAATTGGCGTGGTTGCGCTCCCGCCACGGGAATCGGGCGGCCACCTTCGCCACCGCCACGCCGGTATCCAACACCATCGCCGAGATGTTCAACATGCAACGCTACCTCCAGCCCAAGACCCTGGCCCGGGCCGGAATTGCCGACTTCGACTCCTGGGCCGCCACCTTCGCCCGGCCAGTCACGGCCGTCGAGTTGTCTCCCGACGGGTCGAGTTATCGGCTCAAGACCCGCATGGCCCGGTTCGCCAACGTACCGGAGCTGTTAGCGATGTTTCGGGCGGTTGCTGATGTGCGTAGCACTGCTGACCTTGGGCTGAATATCCCCACGGTGGCCGGGGGAGGCCCAGAGACGGTGGTGGTGCCGACCAACCCGGCGCTACAGCACTACATGGCCAAGCTGGAGGCCAGAGCCGAGGACATCCGCTCTGGCCGAGTGGACCGCAACACCGACATCATGTTGATGGTGTGCACCGACGGCCGTAAGGCCGCCTTGGATATGCGCCTGGTCAGCGATACGCCCGACCCCGACCCAGACGGCGGAAAGGTGGCCGTTGCCGCCGAGCGGATAGCCGCCATCCACTTCGCCCACGCCGCCCAGCACTATCCCGACGCCCTGGCCGGGATGGCCACCAAGGAGCCTCATCCCCGTCCCGGTGCTCTGCAACTCGTGTTCTGTGACTTCTCCACCCCCAAGGAGGGGAGCTGGGACGTCTATCACCAACTCCGTCGGGAGCTGGTGGCTAGGGGTCTGGCCCCCGAGCAGGTGGCCTTCATCCACGACGCTGAGGGCACCCGGGACAAGGCGGAGCTTTTTGCCGCCGCCCGGGATGGGCGGGTGGCCGTACTGGTGGGCTCGACTGCGAAGATGGGGGTGGGCACCAACGTGCAGCACCGAGCGGTGGCCCTGCACCATCTGGATGCCCCCTGGAAGCCGGCTGAGATCGAACAGCGGGAGGGGCGCCTGCTGCGCCAGGGCAACCACAATCCCGAGGTGCAGATCCTGCGCTACGTGACCGAGGCCAGCTTCGATGTGTACATGTGGCAAACCCTGGAACGAAAGGCCCGCTTTATCGACCAGCTGGTCCACGACGAGGTCGGTCGGGAGGCCGACGACCTGGGGGACACGGTGCTGTCCTTTGCTGAGGTCAAGGCTTTGGCGTCTGGGAACCCGCTCATCTTGCAGAAGGCCGGCGTTGATTCTGAGGTGGCCAAGTTGTCCCGCCTGGCCCGGGCCCATCACGACGACCAGGCTGGCCTAATCGCCCGGCGGGAGTCTCTGCTGCGCCGGGCCGCCTCATCCCAGGCCAAGGCCGACATGGCCCGATCGGCGCTGACCACCCGCACCGAGACCCGAGGGGATCGCTTCGTCATGGAAGTGGGCGAGCGATCCTTCACCAAGCGGCCTGAGGCCGGCGACGCTTTGCGCCAGGCGTTGTTGGCTCAGATCAGTGCCCGGGTGATTGCGCCGGAATCACCCGATGCCTGGCGAGGATTTCACCGTGGCAGCCCCCCCGTACGGGTGGGGGTGTTGGGGGGTTTTGGCGTGACGGCCCGAGTGTTCCGTGATCGGGGGACCACCTCGGTCGAGGTTGGCCTGGCCGACGTTCCTGCCAACACGATAATGACGAGTCGAGGCGAGCTGCGCCAAGTCGATCCGCTGGGCCTCATCAGCCGGCTCGAACGCCGCCTGGCTCGCTTGGATCAGGAGCTCGCTGACGCCCTGGAAGACGTGCGGGTAGCAGAGCAAGAGGCTGCCCAGGCCACCCGGCTGATTGGAGGGACCTTTCCCCAAGACCAGCGGCTGAACGAGCTCCGCCGGCGCCAGGCCGAGATCAACCAGGAGCTCGATCGGCTGGCCGATACCGAATCAACCGACGCGGATGCGCCTAGTGCCGAAGCGGCAGAGCCTGAACCGTCCCGGCGAGGAGCACCAGACACTGCAGATGAGCGAGCCAGGGCAGCGATCCTGGCCGAGCTGTCCAGCAGTTCCCAAACCCGCCTGACTCAGGCCCGGCGTTCCCTGGAGCAACGGGAACGACCCGGACCTGGATTCGACCCACCCCCTCCCTATCCAGAGACGGAAAGAAGGAGAGAACTTTGAGTACAGACCCCGACAGCCTCGGTCCCGACAGGAACAGCCCCGACCCGGTACTCAAATTGCTGGGTCAGCACGACAAGGAGTTGGTGGAGCTGGCCACCCGTCTGGACAGCATGGGATCGCCGGCTGCCGGACAACCGGCAAACTGGAACTGGCGAGCCAGGTCGTCGACGGAGGTAGCCAAGGCGGCGGCGGAACTGGCGGCTTGGGCCGCCTGGTTGGTCGGACGCTACGAGCTACGCGAGCTTCCGAGCTGCTGGTACCTCCACGGCGCCATGGTCGAGGAGCTGATCGCCCTCCACGCCGGTCATGTCGGCGCCTATTCAGACTCGGCCCGCCCGTATGAACCCCTGGTCTGGCATGAGGGCCTGGAGCGCTGGCGGTCACGAATGCACAGCTGGGACCTACGAGGCTGCGGTGGATCGCCGACCCACAAAGAAGGAGGGCCCGCAGTCGTATTGGAAATGCCACCCGAGACAATCGACGTGTTGGTGGCAGAAGCCACCAAGCCGGGTGCCTCTACTCCCGGCCGACCTCAGCCGCCGGCACCCCCGGGGCCTCAACGGCGCTGATCGGTGTTGAGCGGAGCGTTGAATCGATCAAAGGTCGACGTTAGGACGACCTGAGCGCGGATTCGGTGGGTCCAACTGGGGGGACACGTCGGATCGGCGAAGCCGGTTCGGCCCAGACTGAGCTGGGCGTTGCCAGCGTCGCCGGGAGGCCTCGGTAAGGCGCTCCAGAGCAGCGGCGCGCTCCTCGGTCGCTGGTGTTTCTTGGCCGACCGCCACGGAGTCGGGCACCTCGAGGCCCAAGTCGACCCTGACTCGTTGCAAACAGGCGCGGTGATGGTCCCAGCCCGGCCGCGCAAAGGGTTGGTCTGGTCGTTGACCCAAGGCCCTCACCATAGGGTCGTCGTCTTGCGCAGCTGGATCGAAGCCGGCGGTCTTTCGTACATCGTCGATGAGCGTGAGCCCCTCGCGCCAGCGCAATGCCGACGCCCGCTCGGAGGGCCGGGCTCCGATGAGGTCGGCCGCCCAGGTTGGAGGTTGTGCGGCAAGGGCATCCAGCGACCACCGGCGCTGGGTGGCCAAAGCCTCGTCGAGTAAGGCCAGATCGGCAGCGACACGGCGGCGATCGCCGCCTATCTCCGCTTCTGTGGCAGCCACGGCAGCCGCTCGACGGCTCTGCGCCGCCTCCACCAGCCGTAGAGCCGCCTCGGCCGTACGGGAGGCAATCAGCGCCGCCTCAGCCCTGGCCTCGGCTTCTATGACCCGGCGATCAGGCGAAACCACATCAGCCGCCTGGCTGGGTAGCCCTGGAGTGGTGGGCGCTGGCTCAGAGCCACCGGGCCGGTTTGGCTCTGGGCGTACGCTCAGGAGTAGGCGGTCATCCACCAGTGTGGGCTCATTTGTGGTGGACGCATCAGGGGTGGGTACCTCCCGGGCGTCCTCTATGTCCAAGATGGCCTCGGCCAGAGTGCGTCTGGCCGCCTCGACCTCGGTCCTGGCCGCCTCTCGCTGAGACCGCGCCACCTCGAGGGCGACCGCCGGATCCTGGTCGCCTCGCTCAAGGGCGACCAGTGAGTCCCGTCGCTCTGCCAAGTCCTTGGCGGAGAAGCCCGCCGCCAGACGCTTGACCACACGGGCTCGTTCCAATTCATCGCCAGCCATGCCCGGAGCTGCCGAGCGGCCCCAGGAACGAGCCAGGCTGGCGGCGGGGTCGACCGGCTCTATCTGAGAACCCTCGTCGTAGAGATGGGTCTCGGCAGTGGCGAGCACGTAGAAGCGAGTCGAGTCGGTAGCCCGGCTGGCCATGACCAGGCCGAGCTCGGCGTCGGCCAACCCGTAAACGAAGGCCTTGCCCTTGCGCCGGTCGGCCTCAGCAATGATCCCCAGTGCGGCCACCCGACCAGCCTCGCCCACGGTCTCACCTTGGGCTTTATGGGCAGTGATGGCATAGCCGTGGGCCAGATATTGCTCGACGTAGTCCTTGGCCAAGGTCAGAACCCGGCCGTCCTGGTGAGTGACGGTGACCTGGCCGGACTGGCCATCTACCTCGACGATGCGAGCCCGCTGCCCGTTCTTGATTCCCTGGTGACGGCGGGTACCGTCGGCCAGAGTGACAACCACATCACCGCTTACCTTGGCCCGGTTCTTGCCCAACAAGACCTCATCACCAGCCGCAAAGGTGCGCTCGGGCAAGGCGTAGCCACCTCTGCTGACGGCTCCTACCACCATCTCCGGGCCAGAGAGCTGGCCGGCCTCGGCCATACGGGCCCGGGCCAACGCGTTGAGACGCCAGACCTGGGCCCGGGTGGCGGCGTACATTGCCACCTCGCCTTCAGGCCTGGCGGCCCACCAATCAGTGACACAGCCACTCATCAGATCCTCGGGAACGTCGGCCACCACCAGCCGGCCATGAGCTACGTAGGATGCGACGGCCTCACCGGAGCGGCCGTCCCGCAGGGCCTTAATGGCCGCTCGTTCCCAGTCTTCGGCCTGACGACCATTCTCGGTGAGCTCCGAGGCGCCAAAGCGCTCGACGATCCCTGCGAATGTCCCCCCCGCCCCTACGGCCGCTATCTGGCGAGGATCCCCCAGGGCCACAACCTTGGTCCCCGCTTGACGGGCCATGGCCAAGACGGCATCCATGTCCAAGGTGTTGGCCATGCCGGCTTCATCGAGGATCAGGACCCCGCCCTTGACGATGCTGGTGGGGGTATTGGGCGCCACGATGGCGGCCAGGGTGGTGGAGTCGATACCCGCCCCAGACCCGAGTTCCACCGCCGCTTTGCCCGACGGAGCTGAACCTTGGAGGCGGTAGCCAGCCTGTTCCCAAATCTCTCGGGCCACGCCAATGGCGAAGCTCTTGCCCGAGCCTGGTGGCCCGACTACGGCGTCGACCCCATGCCCGCTGGTGGTAATGGCTCTGACCATCTCCACCTGGTCCAGGGTCAAAGTCGGATGACGGGCCAGCACTGCCTCCACCAGGCCGGGATCTACCATGGCCACACCGGCTTGACGGGTGGCACCCACGGCGTCTATCACCCTGGCCTCCATGGCCAGCATGGCCTGAGTCGAATAGCGCAGCTGGCAGCGGGACGCTTCCAAGTCCTCGCTACGCACCAGCCGCAGGGTCTTGGCGTTCTTGGGCATACCGTGTTCGCCAGTCAGGACGTGCCCCTCGTGGTCGGCCACTACCAACGGGACAACCCGAGGGTCATCCAGGGTGTCTTCAACCAGCTCCTCGACGTATTCTCGGCTGGCCCCGCTGGGCAGATGATCCACCCAGGCCCTCACGACGGCATCGACCGTGAAGGCCGAGCCACCCTCCAGGAGGCCACCGTCCCCGAGGCTCAGAATCTGGTCCTTGGCTCGCAAGAGTTCCTCGTCTGACAGCGACAGCCTCCGGTCTGAGCCCCCGGCCATCTTGGCCAGACGCCGGGGGCTCAGACCCTCGTCCCGGGCCCGTGTCCGCCACTGCTCGACGAGGGCGGTGAACTCCACGTCAACCTTGGTCTTGCGGGTGGCCAGTGCCGCCGCCTCGGCCGCCCGCCGGCCCGACCCGCCGGTACGGGCCAGTTCGTCTTCGATGTTGGCGCGCCGGGTCGACCAATCCCGCAGTTCTGCTCGACTGAACCCGGCCACCTCCCGGTTGCCATGGACGTCGGGTGCCTCCCACACCACGCCGAGTTCGGCTGCTCCTTTGTAGAGCTCCGAGCGGTAGATGGCTTCGGCGCCGGCCTTGTGGGCGTAGGCCCACCGCGAGTCGATGGAGGTCCAGCGGCCGTCCTCACCAAGGCCCACGTTGAGGATGATGCCGTGCTCGTGCAGATCCGGCTCGCCCTCCCGAGATGTCTTGTGCACGAAGCCAGCGATGACCATCTGCGCTCCAACATGGCCATCTCGCCCGCCGTAGCCCCGGCGAGCTGCGCCCCCGACGTCTTCTAGGTAGGCCAACCCCGCCGCCACGGCACGGTCGTGGACGTCTCGTAGTGCGGTTCGCATCTCCTCGTCGGGGTGGAGGACAGCCAACAAGGAGAGAGACTTGGGGGCCGACATTGTCATGTCCCACCCCATGACCCGATCGGCGTGGATGCGTTCCAAGAGCTTGGTGCCGTCGGGCTGCCGGCCCTCCGCGAGATTGGCAAAGGCTTCCGGGGTCACTTCGCCGGTGAGGCCGAGTGCTTCTGCGCCCTTGCCGAGCCATCGCCCGGCATCACCCCCCCGCTCAACGTAAGAGAGGTAATAATTGACATGTTCGGCCCCGATTTTGTGGGCGCTCATCATTGTCCCGCCCTCCTCACCGGACGGGGCAAACACAGCCTTGGCCCACAGCGCACTACGGGAACAGTAACCCCCTCGGCACCCTTGTGCATCCTGTGTGCGGGTTGGTGTGGCGGTCTGGCGGG
>QHCF01000174.1:3588-4640 GCA_003244275.1 Acidimicrobiales bacterium | reverse complement strand
GAGGGACGGGCACGCGTTGCGGGGCAACGCTGGCGAAGGAAATGGAGCGGGCCGGTATACCGACTGTCCTGTTGTGCAACCTGGTCTCGATCGCCGAGCGGGTGGGGGCACCCCGGATCGTGGCCACCCGGGGTATCCCATACCCGACCGGGGATCCATCACTCAGCCCGGAGGCGGAGAAGCAGTGGCGCCGCCAACTGATGGAACGAGCCCTGGAGGTCCTGGCCACCCCGGTGCACCAACCCACCGTGTTCCAGGTCGATGCCTCCGAGCGAAGTGGCCCCGTCGAAGCGACCGGGAACAGTCACACCGCCCGGCCCGAGGAGGCTCATGCCTGACATCGTGATCTCGGCCGCCACCCAGGTGCTGGCCCATGTGCCCTCCCTGGCCCGACACGGCTCCAAGCCCCGCCGTGAGCTGCCCAGGGACCCGGCCGTGGCCGACGCCTTCGCCAGCGCCCTGCGCACCTTCGACCAGGCCGTCGCCTACCCAGCCAACCAGGCCTACATCAACGCACTGCATCCCCGAGACCTCCCTCCCCGGCCCTGGACCGGGGGCGAGAGCGAGGGCGCCGACGGCGGCACGGTGGCCGGCGCCGACGGCACCGACTCGCCCGACGTCACCGGTCCGCCCCGCGCCCCCCGCTGGAGCCGGTCGGGCGAGATCATGCCCGAGATCGAGTTCCTGGGCCTTATGGCGGGGATCGACGACTTCGACCTGCTCGCCCTCTCCCCCGGTGCCGCCGAGCTGGCCGCCGCCGCCCTGTCCCGCCACCCGCTGGCCAAGCACTTCGACCTCGATCGCATCGAACGCTCGCAAGGTGACCTTGACTCGGTGACCCACGCAGCTGGTGCCCTCGAAGTCATCGCTGGCACCGCCGCCATGCGCTGCGGTCAAGTCGACGACGAGTCCCTCTCGGCCCACGTCCTGCTGGACAACCTGGCCGCCAAGGCCACCGCCACCCTGGCCACCCTCCACCTGCTCGAGCGCCAGGGAATCGAGCCGACCTCCATCGACTATGTGCTGGGCTGCGGCGAGGAGGCCATCGGCGA
>QHCF01000174.1:0-3411 GCA_003244275.1 Acidimicrobiales bacterium | reverse complement strand
GGCCAAGCTGGGCATGAAGTTCCAGGGCCACCTTAAGTCGGGCATGCCGATCCTGGAGGACGTGCTGGGAGGAGCGGCCGCCCTGGTTGAGGCCGACGACGGCATATCGCCCCGCATCCGCCTGGACGGGGTGGGCCGCCACAAGGTGTCAGCCGGCGGTTCCAACCCGGCGGTGATGGAGGCGCTGGCGGTGGAGCCGCTGGCCCGCCTGGGCCTTCCCACCACGGCGGTGGACGACTACGCCACCGAGCTCCACAACCCCGAGGTGACCGAGCCGCAGGGATCGGGCAACGTCCCGGAGCGCAACTACCGGACCATCGCCGCCCTGGCCGCTCGTCGAGGTGACATCTCCAAGGACGACATAGGAGCCTTTGCCGCCGAGCGCGGGATGCCCGGTTACAGCCCCACCCAAGGCCACCTTGCCTCCTCTCTGTGCTATCTCCCCCACGCGGTGGATCGGCTGACCACCGGGGGGGCCAATAGAGTGATGCTCATCGCCAAGGGCAGCCTCTTTCTCGGCCGGATGTGCCAGTTGTCGGACGGGATGAGTGTCCTGCTCGAAAGGAACGGACTGACCCATGAGCCCTGACCCCATGAGTGCCACCCCCACCGTCGTGGAGGCCACCCGAGAGAACTTTCGCGACCTGGTCGCCGAGGGGACGGTGCTGGTAGACGTATGGGGACCGGACTGCCAGCACTGCCTGGCCCTCATGCCCCACGTCGAGGCCCTGGCCCAGAGGTACGACGGGGAGGTTCGGGTGGTCAAGCTGGAGGCGCCCAAGGCGCGGCGGCTGTGCATGGAGCTTGGCATCATGGGCATGCCCGCCTTCGTGATGTTTCGCGACGGCGAGGAGGTGGGCCGCCTGGCCGACCCCGCGCTGTCGCCCGATCGGCTCAACCAGTGGGTCGACCAGCAGACCGAGGAGGTGAGTTAGAACGTGCTCAAGGATCGATTGGTAATCGCCCTAGGCGAGCGGGACGGTATCTCCGGAACGGCCATCGCGGCTTGCGCCGAGGCGGCCGGGGCCAAGGTGGCCTTGGTGGCCACCGAGTGCTTCGTCTGAACCGCATCAGGAGCCATGGACCTGCAGAGCCAGGAGGCCATCCTCCGGCTCGCCAAGGCCAACGACCCCCAGTCACTGGTCGTGTTGCTCGGTGCCCCCGACCCGGAGGCAGCCGAGATCGCGGCGGAAACGGTGATCACGGGGGATCCGGCCTACGCAGGAGCCCTGGCCGGGGCCCAGTTGGGCCTCGATGTGTACCACGTGCTGGACGACGAGGTCAAGGCGGAAGTACCCGACAATATATGGGAGGACCAGATCGGGCTGATGGCTGACGTGCTGGATGCCGACGCCCTGGCGGCCGCGGTGCGTTCCATGCGCCAATGATGACGTCAGGGCCGGGTTAGGGCCAAGCGGTTTGGCGCCAACACCTTCCAGCCGCCGGCCGTCAGCAGGCTGACCGCGGCTATCAGCCCGGAGGTGACTTCGACCCCGCGCGGGCCACCACCACTCAGGCCCACCAGGGTGCCGGCGAGCCCGCCCACCAGCAGTGCCGCACCCAACCAGTAGAAGCTGGCGTGGAAAAAGCGGCCAAAGGCGAGAAAATGGGGTCATCTGAGTAACGGCGACAAAGTGGCCAACAATCGGACGTGTGAGAAGCGGGCCTCCATCAGCTCCAGGTGCCCACCGTCGCGAGGGAGGCGCTCGTCGTCGCCCCGTGCTGCTGCGGCCAGGCGCTCGGGACCGAGGCCCCGCACGGCCGCTCCCACGGCAGCGTTGGTCAGCTTGGCGTCCAGGACGACGTCGAGGATGTCGTCCAGCAGCGCCAGGCGCCCGACGTCGGAGCGGACCGTCTCGGCCTGGCGCTCGGCGACCCGGTCTCGCGCCGCGCTGTCGGTGCTGGCCAGCACCATGTCGAAGAGGCGGACGATCCCGTCGACGATCTCGGCGTGGGATTCGGCCAAGGCGGCGAGCAGGATGGGGTGGCGTCGCTCCGGGGACATCTGGCGCAGCGCCCTGGGCGTGGAGCGCCGGGCCACCGTCGCGAGCTGGCGGAGCCGCTCGGGCGGGATGGCCTGGCGGAACAGCACCGGGGGGCGTGTCGTGCTCCAGGGCACGCGCCGTCAGCCAGTCCCCGAGGGCCTTCCACTCGCCGGGACCGCAAGGCTGCCACCCGGCCGGTTCGACGACCGCGGCCACGTGCCGGCGCCGGGTGCGGCCGTCGACCTCCCGGGCGTAGCGGCTGAAGGAGGCCGCGGCGACCCCCGACCTGTTTGGCCACGAACGCCACGACCTCACGAGGCGCGCCGGCGAGATCGGCAGGGACGAAGCCCAAGAAGCTGAGGGCGACCAGCTGCACCGAGAGGCCGATGCGCTCGACCGCACCCCGGTGGGAGCGGACCCAGCGCCGGTCCTCGATCGACAGCGTGAAGTAGGCGACCAGATCGCTGCGGGCCACCTGGGGAGGCCACGAGGAGAGCTGCTCGGCCTCGTCGTCGGAGAGAACCTTGACCACGCCCGCTCAAGCTCCCTGCGGTTAGATCTCGACCAGCACCGCTTCGACGGCCGCGTCCTTGTCGGCCTGTGACAGCAGGCTGTAGCGCCGGGTGGTGTTCAGGCGCCGGTGGCCGGCAATCTCGGCCACCAGCACCACATCGGCGCCTGAGCGGATCAGGTTGGTCACGAAGGTGTGGCGGAGCACGTGGGCCGACAGGTCCAGTTCCGCCTCGGTGGCCAGCCGGCGGACCACGAGATCAACGGAGCGGCTGCTCATGCGCCTCCCCGAGCACGACAACCACAGGGCGGGGACGGGAGCATCGGTGGCGCGACCAGCCTCGACGAGAGCGGCCAACTGGTCGGTCCGGGCCAGGAACCGAGGGCCTTGCGGGAGGCACTGTTGAGCGGCACCTCCCGGTAGGCGTCGCCCTTGCCGGTGCGGACCTTGAGCCGGCCGCGCCTGGCCGACATCTCCACGTCGGCAATGTCGAGGGCGGCCAGCTCGGAGAGGCCAGCCCGGCATAGAAGAAGACGGTGGCCATGGCCCGGTCGCGGGGCGACGGGCTGGCCTCGACGATGCGCAGAAACCGCCGCTGGTCCTTCTCCTCCAAGGCCCGAGGCGCGACCTCGGCCAGCTCCTCCCGGGGCACCTCCGGACGGCCGGCGGCCCGGGACCGGTAGAAGTTGTCGATGGCGGCCAGGGCCTGGTTCACCGACGACGGCGCCCAGTGCTTGGCCGTCTTGACGTGGCGCTTGTAGTCCCGCACCGCCCCGTCGCGTACGTGAGGGTCCGTGAGCGCTTCGCCCCCATGTTGGGAGCCGACCAGCCACGTGATGAAGCTGCGCCTGAGCCAGGTAGGCGTCCCGGGACCGGGTGGCGAGCGGCTGGCGCTTCAACCAGGTGGTGTAGGTG
>QHCF01000118.1 GCA_003244275.1 Acidimicrobiales bacterium | reverse complement strand
GTCGGGCTGGTCGAAGCACGCGAACACCTTGTGGGCGTGGTTGTGCTCGAATTGGGTGTGCAGGTATGGCCGACCGTCCTCGGAGTCGATGACCTGGGAAAGACCGGCTCCGGTATTGCTGAGGGGGTGGAGGCTCTTTACCACCAGGGTGTTGTGCGCCCGGAGGTTGTCGAGGGGAAGACGGCCATCCCGGTATCGGGCGAGGTCGATGGGAACACCGTTCAGAGTTGCCTCGGTGACGCGCAGGGCGAAGATGTCGATGAACGACGAGGCTCCGGGGCGGCCGGCCTCGAACTCCACCCGCGACTCCGCGGTGAACGTCTTCGCCGACGATACCGAGCCGAGACGGATGGTTGGCCGGTAGACCGGGTTGCTGATGAGCGCGGCGCGCTCCTCTGCCTCGACCTTGGTGAGTCGATCCAACTCCAACACGCGCCGCCCCTCCCCACGAACGACCGGTGCAGATCCGCACCGCGACAGAAAAAGCCGCCGATCGTAGGGCCACTGACTCGGACATCGGACGGACAATGGCGCGAGAAATCTCGCGCCGCCGGTGAGTGAGGGTGGAGCTCAGTCGGCGAGAAGCGACCGCACGTCGGCGAGGCGTTCGTCGATGCGCCGCCGGGTTGCGGGACCGACCGTGTCGAAGAGGTGCACCGTGGCCTCGCGGACGGTGACGTTCCAGGTCCCGACGGCCTCGCCGTCGACGAGCACCACCGGATAGCCATCACCGGACAGCCCCACGTTGGGCTGGCCCGGAGCCATCACCCCCTGGCGGACATACATCTGGGGCTGGTTGTGCAGATGGACGAGCCGCGCCCGGCCGTCGGGTGCAAACCCCATGGTGTACGCGTCCCACTTGGGCAGAAGGTCGACGGTATTGCGCGGTGCCGTGATGCCGCTGAACGCCGGCTCGTCGTTCCGAGGCAACAGCAGGCCGTTGCCAACGTCGACCGTGTCCACGGTGGCGAGCGCACGGGCGGCGGCGGCGGTTCCGACCCCGGTCCACCAGGCGAAGTCGGCAGGCCGGGCGGGGCCATACCCCCGCAGGTAATCCCCGGCGAGCGCAGCAAGCGCGGCATCGACGTCATCGACCTCGAGAGCGCCGGCGGCCCATGATGCGGTGGCGACGTAGCGCAGCTGGGCGGCTCGTAGGCTGCCCTGCGCCACCGCGAGCATCCTGCCCTCGGCCCGAATCGTGCGCAGGAGCAGGCTCATCCGCACGCCGCTGACGCCGGCGACGTCCTCGAGTTCGCGGGGCAGGAGCGGCAACGAGGCGGTAGCGACGATGCGCTCAGAGGCTGCCCGGTACCCCTCGTCGTCCAGCTCGGCGCGACGCATGCGGGTGAGCACACGCGCCGCGCTGGCTTGGAATGGCGCAAAGACCCTGCCGGCAGTGTCGCTGGGGACGAGGAACAGGCTGCCCCGCATCCCCGGGATCCGCAGCGCGGAGCGCTCCTGGTCCTACGCCCGGAAATCGCCAGCGGTCATCCCCGCGGTGCGGGCGGCCAGCGCCAGCGGTGCGGTGGGATGGGCGCCGTACACCGCAACCACGGACCGCAGGGCCTCGAGTGGACCGGAGGCAGGGTTGCCACCGAGGCGCTGCCGATGATGGGTCCAGGCCCGCAGCCGCTGGGTCTCGTCCACGGCACAAGTATGGACAGGCGATTGCGTTGTCCCGGTATGAGCGAGCATGCTCCGGCCCCGGACCTCTGCTCAGGATCCGTTCACCCCCTCACCAGCCGTTCGCCCGCTTCGGCCAATCCTCAGAACGGCCCGCGTTCACTCTCAGCGAGAAGGTCAGGCTCGGCACCTAGGATGAGTCGTTGCCGCCGGAACAGGCGCTGAAGAGCAGCGCTGCTCCGGCGGACAACGGGATCACGCCGCGAAGCTTCATCCAGACGAGGGTTCGGTCAAACCGGACGCCGCTTGCTACCCCCTCGCAACGCCTGTGGGAACAGACGCCTGGCCAGCAGCCCGAACGCTCCCAGCGAGAAGAGCACGACGCCGACCAACGGAGCAGCCCCGGGACCGCCAGTACCGGTGCTGGGGACAGGGGGAGCAGGCGCAGGGGGCGCGGGTGGCGGGACGGTGGTCGGGGGCGGCGAGGGCGCGGGAGTTGGCGTGGTCACCGCCGCAGGCGTGGTGAAGTTGCAGGCTGCACCGGTTAAGCCGTGGCTGCCGGGGTTGAAGGTGACGGTGTAGCTGTACCGGGTGGCAGGTGTCAGCCCGGAGGCGGTGGCCAAGAAGCCTGGCGCACTGCCGGGGGGTATGGTCCCGGCCGGCGGGGTGAGGGTGAAGGTCGCCGAGGTCGCAGTGACATCGGTGGTGGCCCCGTGCAAAATGGCCGTGGTCGAGGTCACATTCGTCGCTGGGCTGCAGCTGTAGGTGGGGGCGAGCACCTGGCTCACCTCGCCGGGGGCACCGCACACCCCGACCACCGCGGCGTGGGCGTTGTCGCCCGAATAGGCGGCCAGCCACTGGAAGGTGCCCGGTTGAGTGGGCGTAAATTTCGGGGTGGACGTGTAGGTACCGTTCCCCGTCACGGTGAGTGTGGAGGTGAACACCGGCACCCCGAGGCAGACCGCGTCACCGGGCACGCTGCGGTAGAGACCGAAGGTGACGGTGCCCATGGGGGCGGGGCCGGCTCCGGCCAGCGTCGACGTATCCCTGATCGGCCCTCCCACGACGGTCGACGGGGTTGCCGCAGTGGAGAAGGTCGGCGCCGGCGGGGCGGAGGTGCAGACCACCGCGAGCGCATTCGCCTCGAGGGCGTGGCCCGGGGTGGGGCTGAGCACGATCGGCGTTCCGGGCATGAGGGTGCGCAGATCGACGGGGCTCACCGTGCTCGGTGGGTTGGGGAGCATGGGGCCCAGCGGGTTGAGGTTGTTGACCACGTACGCCGACGATCCATCCGACGTGATCGCGATCTCCTGGGCGTTTAGCCCGGCCGGAATCGGAGTCCCAACCGAGCCGGTGGCGATGTCGACAGCGACGACCGATGTGCTGTTCACCGCCACCGCGGTGACGTTGCTGGCGGCGACGTCCCGCGCCCCACCGGCGATGGGGACCAGCGTTCCGACGGTGTTGGTGGCCAGGTCGACAATCTGGATGCCATCGGCCTCACCGATGATCAGGCGCGTGCCGTCCGGCGTGACCGCGAGCGAGAGCGGCACGCCGCTCGTGGCCAGGGTGAACAGGAGCGGGTGGCCGGCGGCCGTCGAGAACGCCTGCACCTCACCGGGGATGAAAATGGCGACGAAAAAAATCGTCCCCGCCGGATTCAGGACCACGTCCTCCACTGAGCCCGGCGCCGGCACCACCGCCTGCGGTGTGCCCCCGGGGAGGGTCACAGGGAGGACACCACGGAAGAAACCGGCTGGCGGGAAGTCGGTTGAGCCGCCGACATACGCGGCACTCTGGTCCGGCGCGACCGCGATCGCCGGCGGCGCGGGGGTGGTCACGTCAAGCCGGGCCGCGACCGTATTGGTGTTCAGGTCGAGCTTGACGATCGCGTCGTCAGTGGCCACGTAGCCGGTGCAGCCGGCCTGGCCGAGCCTGGGCGCCACTGGTGGCGCACCGTGTGCAGTCACGGGATTGATCAGGACCGCGCCAGCGGCCACCATTAGCGGGGCGGCAAGCAGCGCAGCCGTCCGGCGCAGGCCTCGGGAACGACCAAGCGCGTCGCGTCGGACCGGATGTGGGGCGGGTGTCGTCGGCATCACTGTGTCGCTCGCCTTGCTGGACGCTCTCCTTGCGGACCTCGGGGTTCCGCGCCACGAATTGTTGGGCATCCGGCCCAAGGAACCGCGCCGAGCTGGCATCGCTCACGGCAGCGAGCAACCCGGAGGGACGTGCGGTATTACCTAATCGGTGTCCGGCTGGGGGTCAAGGCCAGGAAACCAAACCGTTACATGCGAAGCGGTGAACGATTTCAAGCGGGGAGTGATCTGCTGGTGCAGCGCGGGCTGCTACTGCGCCAGCTCTCGCTGGGTCCCTATGGCCGGAGGCAGTTCATCAACGTTGCGCATGGCGCTCGGCACCGTTGTCAAGTGTGAAGTGGCGCGAAACTGGCACGATGAGTTCGCCAAAAACGGCTCTTCGACCCTTTCCGTGG
>QHCF01000144.1:32123-54516 GCA_003244275.1 Acidimicrobiales bacterium | reverse complement strand
GAACGGGTGACCGAGGGCCAGCGACTGCAGGTCGAACTGCTCCGACCGTCCGCCGAGGGCGATGTGTCCTTCACTCCCCTGCTTTTGGTGGACGGAGCCGATGTGGTGGCTGACGCGGACGGTTTGGCCCGAGCCGTCGTGTCGGCCCGGGTGGTGGGTGAGACCAAGGGGCCCAAGGTGGTGGGATTCACCTACAAGGCCAAGACCAACAACCGGCGCCACTGGGGACACCGCCAGCGCTACTCGACCATCGAGATCACAGGAATCGCCAAGGCTGCCAGCCCGGCGCACAGCAGCCCAGCTGAGGGTAGCTCGGCCCAGAGCAACCCGGCCTAGAGGAGGAGACAGATGTCCAAGACCAAAGGTGGCGGATCAACTCGCAACGGCCGGGATTCCAACGCCCAGCGCCTCGGAGTCAAGGTCTTCGACGGTACCGCAGTGTCTCCTGGCACCATCATCCTGCGCCAGCGAGGCACGCAATTCCATCCCGGCGTCAACGTGGGACGGGGCGGGGATGACACCTTGTTCGCCACCGCCGACGGCCAGGTGAAGTTCGCCTCCCGTAAGGGGCGCCGATTGGTGGACGTTGTGCCTAAATCAAGGCCCGTAGGAGTCTGAGCCCAAGAAAGACCGGATCTGGCTGGCGACCGTCGCTGGGTCGGCCAATGGAACTAGTTGCGACCAGGGTGACACCACTCTGACCACCTCGCTGTTGGGAAGCGTGCTCGCCAGTCTGCGGACGCCTCCTCAAGGGTGGCTGAGTCCCTTTGGTCCCTCTGACACGACCATGATCTGAACCGCAAGAGTGATCCATTCCAGTCGCCCGACCAGATGAACGGTCTCGTACGTCTGCGGCGGCAGTGTTCGGTCTTGGACGTTCGCCAACATTTCCTGGTGCGTCACGCGCCAGTGAGTGAGGTGGGCTTCAACCGTCTTGATCTGATGCACGGACGAAACGTACGTACCCCCAACGGGATTCGAACCCGTGTTACCGCCTTGAAAGGGCGGCGTCCTGGGCCGCTAGACGATGGGGGCGAGGGGGGAAGGGGGGCTGAGCCTGGCCCGACCGGCCGGAGTCAGGATATCAGGGCGCGTCCGATCCATCCCCAGTCAGGTCCCAGTCGGTGCCGCCGGGGGTGTCCCTCACCTCCACCCCCAGTGCCACCAGGCGGTCACGCACGGTGTCGGCATCGGCCCACCGCTGATCCTTCCTGGCGCCAGCCCGTACCTCGAGGAGGGTCTCGACAAAGGGGGCCAGGACGCGGCGCGGGTCACGGGCTCCGACCTCAGCCAGCTGGCCCAGGCGTACCACCATCGAGCGGAGGGCTGCGCGTCCCTGGTCGACCTGGTCAGACTGGAGGGTGTCCCGGGACCAGGCCGCCAGCTCGTCATCGAGCTCCAGGATGGTACGGGCTGCGGATCGAGCGTCCCTGGCCGCCAGGGCCTCGGCAAAGGCGCCTTCGAAGGCTCGTACCGCAGCCATCAACGGAGAGTCCGAGGCGCTCGGGCGGGATTCGCGGGACTCCTGCGCCGCCCCCTCGGGCTGCGCAAGGCGTCCCGGCGTCCCTGTCCCACCGCCGGCCGCCAGCTCGGCCGCCAGCTCGGCCAGGCGGGTGATGGGCACGCTGTCCCCACTGTGGATCTCCACGGCGCGGCCGTGGGAGCGCACCGTCAAGACACCCAGGCCGACCACGGTGGCGGTGCCGGCGTCCAGGTCGAGCAGGCAGCCGGTGTGCTCGTCCACTCCTAGCACGAACGCGCCATCGGGCAGATCCGCCTCCATGGCCGCCAGGCGACGCTCACCCAGGTAGCAGAATCGGGTGTCGTGGTTACCCCCCTCTGCATTGTTGAAGTGGGGGATCACGGCCGCCCGCAGGCCAGCCTGGGCCAGCAGGTCCAGGCCGTCCAGCCAGTGGGGGGCCAGTCCCACCTTGTAGACCTCGTAGACCGGGACGGTGGATACCCCCAGAGTCAGGGCGGCCGCACTGGCGAAGGTGATCGCCCCGCCGGTACCGCCGGCCCGCAGCTTGTCGGCCAGGAGCGCAGGCACGGAGGAACCCACCCACTCGGCCAAGGCGTAGGAAGGGCTGCCCGGCCCGGCGAACACGTACCGGGCGGATCGCAATCGGGCCAAGGCCGTCTCCTGCTCGAGGGCATCCCCGTGGGCCGAGCGCCAGTTGGCCACTTGGAGGGCCACCCCCACACTCTTGTCGAAATACTCCTGTGCCTTCGCCGAGATGTCATCGGCGTTCTCCTGGAAGCCGAACGGGGTGTCGAGCAGGACGGCCGGTACCGGCGCTGGGCCCAGGCGGCCCAGCAGCTGGCGGTGGGTCTTGGCCATGGTGGGGCTGGTCTCGCCCGAGCCCATGATGGTAAGCAGGCGGGGCCGCGACCCCTTGCGCTGTCCAGGCCGCGGCCCTTGCGGCTGGAGAGGCTGGGTCATCCGAAGAACCCGTCGATCACGCTGGCGTGCAGCAGGTCGCCCAGCTCCACTGGGAACTGGGCGTGGAGGTCGTGGTCGGCGGGAGCGAACCAGTGGGCCCGCCCAACTGGCAGGGCGACCAAGGCGGCGTCGACGCTGCCGCGCTTGTCCCTCGTCCACGCCGTGTCACCGCCGGCGTCGCCGCTTCCGGCGGCATCGACGGCCCGGCTGGCGTCGGCACCCCGGCTGGCTCCGGCCGCCCGGCTGGCATCCGGAACGTCAGCCGCGGCAGCCGGGACCAGCAGGACCGGCACCTTGATGGCCGGGTAGCGGGTCGAGGGCCGGTGCTCCCAGAGAGATCGCAGGATGCGCAGGTGGCGGTCGAGGGTGAGCCAGGGGGCGATGGTGCCGTCCGCCCTGGTCTCGAAATTGGCCAGGGAGCCCTGGACCCCCGCCTCGGGCCAGTCGGGATGCACCGTCCTGATCAGGGCCTCCATCTCCGTCCTGGGGGTGCCGATCAACATGGGCGGCGTCAGGGCAGCCTCGCACTGCTCCCAGCTGTCGAACGTGTCGGCCAGCTCGATGATCCCTCCGTCCACGCAGGCAATGCCCCTCAGTGCCTCGGGCTGGCGATAGGCCAGCTCCAGGGCCACGTTGGCCCCCCAGGACTGGCCGACCACCACCGGACGGGTGGCCAGGTACTCCAACACGCAGGCCAGGTCGTCGCACACAGTGGCGAAGTCATACCCGTCATCGGGCTTGTCCGAGTAGCCGTGGCCCCGCTGGTCGACGGCCGCCCCCGCGTGTCCCAGCTGGACCAGCCGCTGCGCCACCCCGTCCCACATCCGGGCGTTGGAGGCCAGGCCGTGGACCAGCAGGAACGCCACGTTCCCGACCCCCGCCCGCGGGTCGTCCCAGATGTCGACCGCCAGCGTCACACCGCCCGTGACCGGGACCCTCACGGTCCTCACTGGGCACCCACACCGGCCAGCTCCCTGAGCTGGTCGACCACCCCGGCCAGCTCCACCGAGTCCTCCGGCGGTCGCCTCAGGTGAGCATCCCCCCGCACCACCGCCCCCATGTGCTCGATCATCCCCAGGTATGGATCGCCAGCACCACTGACAAGGGCATTCCGACTACCGTCCCGCCCGGTCAGCACCATCTGGTCATCACCAGGCCCGGGCGTGAAAGCCCGCTCCACCGCCAAGGCGGCCTCAGTGCCCACCAGCTCCAGCTGCTGGCGCTCGGGGGCCTCGAAGGAGCATTCGAAGGATCCTGCCAACCCGTCTCCAAAATCCACCCAACCGGCAAACGACGCATCCACCCCCGCAGGCGTCTCCCGGGCCGCTGCCGCCATCCGCCGGGGCAAACGCCCTGCCGCTCCCAGCAGCGGGGCCAGGCAGTAGATGCCCAGGTCGAGGAGGGACCCCCCACCCATCTCGGGCTGCCACCGGTGATCACCGGATCGGGTCACCACGCCAGTGAAGGCGGCCCGCATGAATCGCAGCTCCCCCAGCCGGCCCGAGCTCACAAGCTCCCCCACCGCCATGGAGCGGGGATGAAAAGGCGTCATGTAGGCCTCCATCAGGACCATGCCTGCGGCCCGGGCGGCCCGGGCCATGGCCAGGGCATCAGCTCCAGTGGAGGCCAGGGGCTTCTCACACAAGACGTGCTTGCCGGCTTGGACGGCGCGACAGGTCCATTCCCGGTGCAGGCTGTTGGGGAGGGGGATGTAGACCACCTCCACGTCGGGGTCGTCCAACACCTCCTGGTACCCATCGTGTACCCGGTCGGCGGCCAGCCAACCGAGCTGGTCGGGGGGACACGACTGGCTGGCCGCCGCCACCAGCCGGGCTCCGGCGCTGGCGGCCAAGGCGGGCAGTACGGCCAGGCGGGCCACAGTGGAAGTGGGCGCCAGGACTCCCCAGCGAACAGGGTATTTTTCGCTCGAGAGTCCGCTCAAGACTCGTCCATCGGACGCAGGGACACCGCAGAGCCTCCGTCCTCGCACGAGCGCTGGGCCGCCTCCAGGACGGCTACTACCCGCCGGGCTGACTCGGGAGTCACCGCCAGAGGCTCACCAGCCAGGAGGTGGTTGGCCAGGTTGGCGTGAAAGGCGAAGGGCTGGGCGGGGGAGGGGGGAAGGCGGGTCTCGGTGGTGCCGTAGCCGCTCTCGTAGCGGGCCAGGGTGAGATCGGCCGGCGCCTCGGCGTGATGGAAGCGCTCGACCACGTGGCCCCGAACTGGTTCCACCCGCTCGACGGACAAGGGCCGATACCAGCCGACCATCGTCCCGGCTGTCCCCTGGACCCAGAACTTGGGCCGGCGCACGGCGGCCACATCGCTCTGGAGGAACTCGGCCTCCCGGCCGTCGGGCCAGGTGAGGTGCACCCGGACCTGGTCGAGGTTGGTGACGTCGTGCCACACCCGCTTGTGGCCGTGGGCAACCACGGTGGCTGGCATGCCGCCCATGAGCAGCAGCGCCCAGTCCAGGTGGTGCGATCCCCAGTCGTACACCGCGCCGCCGGAGACAGCCGTGTGCGAGTGCCAGGCTCGGCACGGATGCTCGAAGCCGCCCACGAAGGTCTCCACGTTGAACAGCTGACCCAGCAGCCCCCTATCGACCGCCCGGCGGATGGCCAGGAAGTCAGGGTCCCAACGCCGGTTCTGGTTGACGGTGAGCACCCGCTCGTGCTGGCGGGCCGTAACCATCAGCTGATCGGCCTGGGCCACGGTGAAGCACAGCGGCTTCTCGCAGGCGACGTGCTTGCCGGCTCGCAGGAGGCGCAGGGCGATGTCGGCATGGGCCACGGGCGGGGTGGCTACCACCACCACCTCGACGTCGTCGTCAGCGGCCAGCTCGTCGACGGTCGTGTAGGCCCTGACGCCGGGGAAGTCGTGCTCGGCCGCCTTGCGCCGGTCAGGGTTGGAGTCACAGGTGGCCACGAACTCCAGGCCGTCGGTCACCTGGGCGGCGGTGGCGTGATAGGTGCCCATGCCCCCGTAGGGGCCGTAGCCGACCACGGCCAGCCCCAGCGTGCGCGGGGTTGCGAGGCGATCCCCCCAGGTGAGGGGCGGGGCCAGGCTGCGGCGCAGGATGGTGGCCAGATCGGGATGGGCCAACGCCTCGGCGGTGTTGCCCAGCCCAGACACCACCACCCGGCCTGCCCCCAGGGAACCGGCGACGACCACCGCACGATCGGAGAAGGCCATGCTCACCGAGACCAGGACCTCACCGGCCGGGCCGACCTCCAGAGGGCAGAGGCGGTCGAGCACCGCGAGCTCGGGGGCGGCATCGCCGCCGGCCGGCCTGGGCGGTCCCAGGCGACGGGTGAGAGGGTTGGTCGGCGACACCAGCCTGGCGAACCACTCGGCCTGGCCAGTCAGTGGTCCGGCGGCCACGGCGATGCTGGCCAACTCAGTCGGCCAGGACGGTGCGGCCCGGTTGACCATAACCACCAGGCTGGCCCCGTGACTGACATGGTCAAGCAGGGCGACCAGCCAAGCCGGATCAAGGGCGTCGGTGGCCGTGTCCAATAGCACCGCCTCGTAACTGGTCGGGGGCGGTAGGGCCGACCCGGTCGCCCGGACATCCAGCTCCCGATCTGCTCCCGACCCCGGCCCCACCAATGCCACCAGGGCGGCCTGACGCCGCTCGTCCAGGCGGGAGGACAGGACGAGGGTGGGTGCCGGGACAGACTGGGTGGATGCGACCACCGGCAGGCCGGTAGGACGCGGCACAGGAGGCCTCATGCCGACCGGGACACCCCTGGAGTGGCGGCCCCGTGGCGCTGGCTGAGGCGAATCACCGGCACGCCGCGCTATAACTGACGAGCAGCCCGGATCATTCCCAACACTGCTCCGTAGGGGCAACTGAGCACGGCACGGGCTCCCTCGACGAGACGGACGTAAGGAGATGTCAGATGGCCACCATCGAGCCCGGCACCGAGGCGCCGGCCTTCAGCCTTCCCGACCAGGACGGCAACACTGTATCGCTGGGCGACTTCACCGGGCAGCGCGTCCTCGTCTACTTCTATCCCAAGGACGATACCCCCGGCTGCACCAAGGAGGCCTGCCAGTTCAACGACAACCTGGCAGCCTTCGAGTCGGCGGGCGTACCGGTCCTCGGGGTCTCGCCCGACGCGGCCGCCAGCCATGTGCGCTTTCGTGACAAGTACGGTTTGCGTTTGCAGCTCCTCTCGGACCCCGGCCACGCGGCGATGGAGAGCTACGGTGCCTGGGGCGAGAAGACCAGCTACGGCAAGACGACCACCGGTGTCATCCGGTCCACCTTCCTGATCGACGAGCAGGGCAAGGTGGCCAGGGTGTGGTCCAATGTGAAGGCCGACGGGCACGCCACCAGGGTCCTGGCCGAGCTGTGAGCACCCGCTCCGACTAGGCCAGGTGGGTGATGTCGGTGGCCAGCAGGCTGGCGACCAGGCCCATCACCGCCAGGTATACGACCGTTATCGGCCATCGCCACCGGTGATCGGCCAACCAAAATCGCCGGATGCCCCGGACGTCGAACACCAGGGCCACCACCGCGATGGGTATACCGATGATCGGGCCGACGCCGGCCGCTGCCCCCAGGGCGGGAGTGAGGATGGGCAGCACGAGGTAGCTGAGCAGGCACCGAAGGCCGGAGATGACCATCGAGGTGCTGAAGATGCGATGAGCGGCATCGTCTCCAACCGTGGGCGGCCCGCTCGGGATGCGCAAGAGGCGGCGCATGGCCCTGTCTGCTCGAACCCTGTCGGCCGGCGCCCTCTTTGGAGCCGGTGCCCCCTCAGCGGGGATGACGACAACTTGTTCCATCGAGCTCCACCGTACGGTCACCTGACCGCAGTTTCCAACCGGGTTGCGGTGCGGGACCAGACCATCTCAGCGCCGAGCAGGTGATCTCGAAAAAGGGCCGCCGTGGCTGGAAGCTCCTCGCCCACTCTAGCCACCAGGTTCCAGCGCCGACGCAGCGGCAGTGGCCCTGCCCTCCACTCCTCCAGGCTTCCCTCGTCGAGCTGGCGCCCCACCGCAGCCCGGGAGATCAGGGCTATGCCCAATCCCACTGCCGCCGACTCCCGTAGGGCGCCGTTGGAACCGAGCGTCAGGCGGGGCGGAGCGATGCCCAGCTCCTCGAACAGCTCGTCGGCGGTGGAACGGGTGCCCGAGCCCGGCTCGCGCACCAGCCAGGTCCGCCGGGCCAGCTGGGAGATGGGCACCTCGCGGGCCCGCTCCCCGGTCCGTTGCCCGGGTTTACCGTCGGCCGCCGCCACCAGCACCAGGTAGTTGTCGGCCTCGGCCAGGGTGACCAGGTGGCTGCCCAGGGGGGGCCGGCCGCCGATGGCCAGGTCCACGCCGCTGTGCTCCAAGAGCTCCCAGACCCGACTGCGGTTGCCCACCTCGAGGATCACCTCCACGGCCGGGTAAAGGCCGCGAAAAGACGCCAACAGCGCCGGCACCACATGCTCACCAGCGGTGGTGACGGCGGCCAGGCGCAGGCACCCTCGCTCCGGATCGGCCTGCGCGGTGGTCGCCACCTTGGCCTCCTCCCACAGCCCGAGCAGGCGCCGGCCGTAGGTGGCCAGCACCTTGCCGGCCGGGGTGAGTCGCAAACCTCGCCCGTCCCGCTCCACCAGGCGGACGCCCAGCTCCTCGGTGAGGCGGGCCACCACCGACGACACCGCCGGCTGGCTGACGACCAGGTGCTCAGCCGCCTCTCGCACCGACTCGGTCTCGGCCAAGACCACGAAGGTTTGGAGTTGGTTGGGGGTCATAGATAGGTGTGAGCTTATAGGACGGCGCTAAAGTTTCAATAGACAGGTGATGAAAGATTCGCGATACTGGTGGTAGGAAGAGCTGAGCTACGTGAGAGGAGCTAGATCAATGGCTGAGAAGAACGGTAAGGAAAACGGCAAGGCTGACGGCGCCAAGCGGGACGGGAAGAAGGACCGCTGGTCTGCTGGCGTGATCCCCTACGCCCAGATGGGCTACTGGGACGAGGATTACGAGCCCAAGGACCGAGACGTTCTGGCCGCTTTCCGTATCACCCCTCAGCCGGGAGTCGACCCCAAGGAGGCGGCCGCCGCGGTGGCCGGGGAGTCGTCCACTGCCACCTGGACGGTGGTGTGGACCGACCGCTTGACCGCCCACGATCATTACCAGGCCAAGGCCTTCAGCGTGGAGCCGGTCCCTGGAGCCGACGGCCAGTACATCGCCTATATCGCCTACGACATGGACCTGTTCGAAGAGGGTTCGATCGCCAACATGACGTCTTCGATCATCGGCAACGTGTTCGGGTTCAAGGCCCTCAAGGCCCTTCGCCTGGAGGACCTGCGCATCCCGGTCCCCTACGTCAAGACCTTCCAGGGACCTCCGCATGGCATCGTGATGGAGCGGGAGTACCTCAACAAGTATGGGCGCCCGCTGCTGGGCGCCACCACCAAGCCCAAGTTGGGCCTGTCCGCCCGCAACTACGGCCGGGTGGTCTATGAGGCGCTGCGGGGCGGCTTGGACTTCACCAAGGACGACGAGAACATCAACAGCCAGCCCTTCATGCGCTGGCGGGACCGCTACCTGTACTCCATGGAGGGGGTCCAGCGGGCCCAGCAGGTCACCGGCGAGGTCAAGGGCCACTACCTCAACGTGACCGCCGCCACCATGGAAGATATGTACGAGCGGGCCGAGTTCGCCAAGGAGCTGGGCAGCATCATCATCATGATGGATCTGACCGTTGGCTTCACCGCCATGACCTCGATGTCCAAGTGGGCGCGTGCCAACGGCATGATCCTGCACCTGCACCGGGCTGGCTATGCCACCTACGCCCGGCAGAAGAACCACGGGGTGAACTTCCGGGTCATAGGCAAGTGGTGCCGGCTGCTTGGAGTGGACCACATCCACGCCGGCACGGTGGTGGGCAAGCTGGAGGGCGATCCCAACATCATCATGGGCTACTACGACACCCTGCGCTTAGAGCACGTCGAGGCCAACCCCGCCCAGGGCATCTACTTCACCCAGGACTGGGCCTCCATGCCAGGCGTCATGCCGGTCGCATCTGGCGGCATCCACGCCGGGCAGATGCACCAGCTGCTCCACTACCTGGGCGAGGACGTGGTGCTGCAGTTTGGCGGCGGCACCATCGGGCACCCGATGGGAATCGCAGCGGGCGCAACCGCCAACCGGGTGGCGGCCGAGGTCATGATCAAGGCTCGCAATGAGGGCAAGGACTACATGGCCGAGGGGCCCGAGATCCTCAAGGCGGCCGCCAAGAAGTGCCCCGAGCTTCAGACGGCTCTGGACACCTGGGGCGAGATCAGCTTCGACTACGAGTCGACCGACACGCCAGATGTCGTGCCCACCCCGTCCACCTAGTCGCCCGACCTATCGAGAAGGAGTCCAACAATGCATGTGACCCAAGGTACGTTTTCCTACCTACCCGAGTTGACCGACGACGAGATCAAGGCGCAGATCCAATACGCCATCGACAACGGGTGGGCAATTGCCATCGAGCTCACCGACGACCCTCACCCCCGTAACGTCTACTGGGAGATGTGGGGTCTGCCGATGTTCGAGATAGAGGACGCGGCAGGCGCCTTCAGCGAGGTCAAGCGGTGCCGGGAGGCCTTCCCCAACCAGTACGTGCGGGTGAGCGCCTACGATCCCAGGCTGCATCGCCAGACCACGGCGCTGGCCTTCATCGTCAACCGGCCGTCCGAGGAGCCCGGCTTTCGTATCGACCGCCAGGAGACTCACGATCGCCAAATCAACTACACCTTGTACCCGTACTCGGCCAACCAACCTGTCGGCGAGCGGTACGCCAAGAGCTGATGGCAGGCGACGACGAGCGAAGCCGCCCGTCCGGGTTCGCCATGATATCGCCCGGGGGTTCCCCGGGCGGTATCATGTCGGGCGGCTCCGACAAGGGCCAGTCCGACAAGGGCCAGTCCGACAGCGACGAACCGGACGAAGCAACCGACGATTCGCAGACCCGGGAGCTGGGCGACGATGAGCTAGTCGACCTGGTCAACGAGAGGACAGAGTCGGACGTCGACGAGATCCTCAGCCGCCTGGACCGGGAGCTGGTGGGACTGGTTCCCATCAAGACCCGCATCCGAGAGATTGCATCGCTGTTGCTGATCGACCGGCTCCGCCGGCGCTACCAGCTGGGCTCCTCCCGGCCATCGCTGCACATGTGCTTCACCGGTAGCCCGGGGACGGGCAAGACGACGGTGGCCCTGCGCATGGCCGAGCTGCTGCACAAGCTCGGCTACCTGCGCCGCAACACCCTGGTGTCGGTCACCCGGGACGACCTGGTCGGCCAGTACATCGGCCATACTGCTCCCAAGACCCGCGAGGTCCTCAAGCGGGCCATGGGCGGTGTGTTGTTCATCGACGAGGCCTACTACCTCTACCGGGTGGAGAACGAGCGGGACTACGGCCAGGAGACCATCGAGATGCTTCTCCAGGTCATGGAGAACGAGCGCGACGATCTGGTGGTGATCCTGGCTGGCTACAAGGACCGCATGGATACATTCTTCCAATCCAACCCAGGCATGAGCTCGCGGATTGCCCACCACTTGGACTTCCCCAACTACAGCGCGGAGGAGTTGCTGGCCATCGGCCGGTTGATGCTCGAGGAGCAGGACTACACCCTGGCTCCCGATGCCGAGACAGCACTGGCCGAGTACCTCCAGAGGCGTATGGCCCAACCCCGCTTCTCCAACGCCCGTAGTGTGCGCAACGCGCTGGAGCGGGCGCGCCTGCGCCACGCCGATCGACTCGTCTCCTCCGGCGCCAAGCAGTTGAGCAAGGAGGACCTCATGCGCATCGAGGCGGAGGACATCCTGCGCAGCCGGGTATTCGATGACGACAGCCCGACCGAGATCCCTTACGAGGCAGATGGTGAGTCGGACAGCGCCGAGTCGGACGAGGCGAACGGTAAGGCCAGCGACGACTCCGAGCCCGCGCTGAGCGAGCAAGCCGAGACCAAGAACGCCTGACACCGCCCGGGCACCCGGCGCCAGGTCGCCCCACCGACGGGCTGGTCGGTGGGGCGGATCAATTAGATGTGCTGGTGCTCACCGAGGTGGCTGTGGCCGTCGTGGTCATCGGCGCTGACCCGGACCAGCACAGACTTCTCGGCGCTGAGGATCCGGTGGGCCAGGATCAGCTGGGTGAGGGCCAGCGGATCGCTGTGGGCTCGCTCGGAGGGCTCGTCGTAGCCACCCAGCACGAGGGGCTCCACTCGCTGGAGCTGATGCTGGCGGTCGCCGATGTGGCCCCACATCTCCTCTTCCACCTTGAGGGCCTTCTCGGTGGAGACCCTCCCATCGATCTCGATGACGTCGGACTGCTCGCCATCCTCGTCCTTCACATCCACCAGGAAACGCACGGTCTCCCCATCGTCCAGGCTCTGGTCGAAGCTGAGCCGGGGCAGCGAGTGGCGCTGGCTGACTCGGACGTTGAGGTGTCCCATGTCCCGCAGCTCAGGCTCCGGCCGGAAGAAGCGCACCACCATGTCCGCCTCCGACCGTTGGGGGGTGATGTAGGCATCGACGTCCGGTCGGCGGGCCTCCAGCTCGGCGCGAACCTCCTCCTCGTTGTAGCCCCGCTTGGCCTGGTCTCGCTGCAGCTTCCACTCGATGCGCAGCTCCGGCTCCGGGTCCAGCCACACCTTGAGGTCGAAGAGGTTGCGCACGCTGGAGGCCAGGAAGGGATGGAGGCCCTGGATGATGGCCACCTCTTTGGGCTCGATCCGCTCGGGGCCCTTGAACGTGCCGTCGGCGTGGTCGTAGATGGGCTTGTCGATCGCCTCGCCCCGCTTGAGAGCCAGCAGCTGCTCTTCCATCAGGTAGAAATTGTTCGCCCGCGGGTGCAGAGCGGTGAGGTCCACCAGCTTGCGCTCCCGCCGATCAAGGGCGTGGTAGTCGTCCAGGCAGATGGTGGTGATACGGTCCTCGCCGAAGAGGTCGTAGAAGGCCGCCGCCAGTGTCGACTTGCCGCTGCCGCTGTCTCCGCCAATTCCCACCAGGATAGGCCGGCGGGGGGTAAGGTCTATATCTGCCATTCAGCCACCCTACCACTTGGGGGCTACGCCCCCCAAGGACGCCCCAACATCAAAAGCACGGTCTCGCCTCCGGCGAGACCGTCTTTCTGTTCCGACCAGCCAGGGCTGCTTCGCGGCCGGATGGTCGGCTACTTGACCTCCCGTAGCTGGCCTGACTTGACCTCGAACACGAAGCCCCTGACGTCCTTATGGGGGAGGAAGGGGCTGGCCTTGACCCGGGCCATGGACTGGCGCACATCCTCGTCCACGTCTGGGAAGGCCTCGGGCGCCCAAGTGGGGCTGTGACCGACGTCATCTTGGATCTGGCGGCGGAAGTCGTCGTCGCTGAACGTCAGCATCCCACAGTCGGCGTGGTGGACCAGGATGATCTCCTCGGTGCCGAGCAGCCGCTGGGAGATGGCCAGCGAGCGCACGGCGTCGTCGGTGATGGCTCCCCCGGCGTTGCGAATGACATGGGCGTCACCTTCGGACAACCCGAAGATGCCGTAGGGGTTGACCCGGGCATCCATGCAGGCCACGATGGCCACCTTCTTGCCCGGGGGCATGGGCAGGCTGCCCTTGTCGAAGCTCTGGGCGTAGGCCTCGGCCCTTTCCAACAGCGCGTCGGTAGTGCTCACAGCTGACTCCTCTCGTCGTGGTCGTTGACTAAATCTCGACCATTCTAGTCAGGATTGGAGGGCCAGGTCGAGGCAGGTAGAACGGGTTCATGGCAATCTCCCCGGTCGCCGAGACCACCTGTGGCCGGGTGGAGGGCCTGTACCGGGACGGGACTCACGTCTTTATGGGCATCCCGTTCGCCCGGGCCCCGGTCGGTGAGCTGCGCTTTCGACCGCCGCAGCCGCCCGAGCCGTGGGCCGGCGTCCGGCTCACCCAGCGCTCGGGGCCCATTCCCCTCCAGCCTCCATCCCCCCTGGAGGCCACCCTGGGGACCCAGGGTTTCACCCAGGGGGAGGACTGCCTGTCGCTCAATGTCTGGACGCCGGGCCTGGACGGCCAGCGGCGCCCGGTCATGGTGTGGGTACACGGGGGGATGTTCGTCACCGGCACGGGCGCCAGCAAGTGGTACAGCGGTCGGACCTTCGCCACCTCCAGCGATGTGGTGGTGGTCACCCTCAACTACCGCCTGGGCGCCATCGGGTTCCTGCACCTGGCCCAGGTGGCTGGTGAGGAGTACGCCTCGTCGGGGAACTGCGGACTGTTGGACCAGCTGGCCGCCCTGGAATGGGTGCGGGACAACGTCGCCGCCTTCGGTGGCGATCCGGCCAATGTCACTGTGTTCGGCGAGTCAGCGGGAGCGATGAGCGTGGGTGGGCTGCTGGGGGTGCCGCGGGCTCAGGGCCTTTTTTGCAAAGCCATCCTGCAGAGCGGGGCCTGCGCCAACGTGCGGGCGCCCGAGGTGGCAGCCGAGGTCACCGAGGAGCTGCTGGCCGACCTTGGCATCCGGGCTGGTGCGGTGGCGGCGCTGGCGGCCATGCCCGGGGCCCAGCTGATCGAGGCTCAGGAGCGGGTGACGACCCGGCGCCTGTCGACCTGGGCCACGCCCGGTGCCCTACCGTTCTCACCGGTGGTCGATGGGATCAGCCTGCCTCGGCCACCTCTGGAGGCGGTGGCGGGCGGCTCGGCGGCCGGGGTGAGGATGGCGGTGGGGACCAACCGGGACGAGATGACCCTGTTCACCCTGGTCGACCCGACCATGAACAGCCTGAACGAGGCCGGGCTGGAGCGTCAGGCGACCGTGATCTTCGGGGCAACCACGGCGGCCAAGGCGGTCGAGGTCTACCGGGTGGGCCGCCCCCGCGCCTCGCCGGGCCAGGTGTGGGTGGCCATGCTGACCGATGCCATCTTTCGCACTCCGGCCATCCGGCTGGCCGAGGCTCAGTCGCTCCACCAGCCGGCCACCTTCATGTATCTGTTCACCTGGCCGACCCCTGTCTTTGGCGGGATGCTGGGCGCGTCGCACGGTCTGGAGGTGGCTTTCGTCTTCGACACGGTGGACCAGCCGGGTGTCAACCTGCTGGTGGGCGAGGGCCCTCATCTGGCGCCGATGGCTACCCGGATGCACCGGGCGTGGGCCGCCTTTGCCCGCCGCGGCGTTCCCGACGTCCCCACCGGACCGGGCTCGGAGCGACCAGAGTGGCCCGCCTACGAAACCACCCGTCGCAGCACCATGACGATGGACGAGACCTGGGAGGTGACCGACGACCCGGGCCGCGCTGAGCGCCTGGTGTCAGAGGAAGCCGCCGTAGCGCCGGCCGGCGTCGAGCGAGGGCCGACCCGCCCCTAGAAGGCCGATGCGACAGAACCGGCGGCCAGGACCAGCACCTCGTAGACGTAGATCTTCTCGCGGCCGAGCCGGTCAGCCATCCGTCCAAAGGCGATTCGCCCCAGCTGTTGGGGTCAGCAGGGCCCAACGACGACAGAAGTGACTTGTGGTAGCTGGCGATGTGCCATTCGGGGAAGCGCTGATTGAGGGTGGACATCCTGGGTCATCTCAACCTCCGATTGGCTGTCCACTGGAGGGGTCGAGGAACAGCCTGGGCGCCCTGGAGTGGGTGAAGTCCAACATGGGGGTCAGGGAGCCGCCGATGGCGTCGGCCGACCCGTCGCCGATCCGCTGACCCTGCAGCCAGTTGTCCTCGATGAAACCCACCACCGAGGACTGTGAGCTGAAGTTGTTGTCAACGAAATTGCGCCGGCTGTAGAGCGAGATCACCAGCAGCGGTAGCCGGGGTCCCATCCCGCAGCGCGCCTCCTCGGGCGTCCCGGCATCAGTGGTCGGGACCTTGGAGGCATTGGCCCCGCACTGTCCAGAGGTGGTGGCCGGAGCCACCACGGCGCCCGTGAGGGAGTCGAGCGGGGTCTGGGACTGCATCAGGATGGGGCCTATCTGATGGTCGTACCACCCGTCGCTATCGTCGTAATTGACCACCACCGCGGTGTCCTTCCAGCTGGGCAGCCTCTCCAGGTGGTTGACGGTGTCGGCCAGGAAGGTCTGCTCATCGAGGGGATCCGAGTAGCCGGCGTGGCCGTCCTGGTACTCCGGGGCCTTGAGATACGACACCGAGGGCAGGTTTTCGGCGTCACCAGCCGCGAAGAAGTCCCTCAGGTCGTACTGGTGATTGGCCTGGTCCTGGGTGCCGATCGCCGCCACCGAGGTGGGCGGCAGGTGCCGGGGGTTGGCCGTCGACGCGTAGTACTGGAAGGGCTGGTGGTGGGGGCTGTAGTCCTTCACCGGGTGACCGAGGATGTTGGTGTGCGAGCCGGTGCACACCGCGGCCAGATCGTCACTGCTCGGATGGCCCGACACGTAGGAGGGGCTGGCGAAGCCGCCCTGGAACCAGCCCCAGCCCACACCCTTCTGGTCGAGCAGGTCGCCGATGTTCCTGCCGCCCATCTGGATGTCGGCCGGCGCGCTGTTCCTGTCTTGAGTGGCCGAGCACACGTCGTAGTACGGGTCGGCATCGCTGTACATGGTCCCGGGACCCTGCGCCTCAGATTGGCCCGGATTTGCCTGGAGGGCGCCCTTTGGCACGCCGCAGGTAGGGGCCTGGTACACGGCGCTGGCCGGGCCGCAGATGGCTCCGTAGGTGTTGCCGGCAGTGGCATTGACCGCGCCGGGGGAAGACGGACCGAAGGTGGTCCCGTAGGAGTTGTCGCTCATGGCGAAGTGCTGGGCATAGTTCCAAAGGGCGGTGACGGTGTTGCCGTCGAAGTAGTCCATCACTGCGTAGTTGGGGGAAACGCCGGCGGGTGTTCGACCTGATGTCATCGAGTGTCCTCCTTGCCAGTCGTTCGCTACCCATCAGCTTGTCGGTGGCGCCGGAACGCCGATCGAAGGGCCGCCGACCACTAGGTGAAACCTCCGTGAACGATCGGAGATCTCAGGCGGCGGTGGGACGACGTGGGTGGTTCTTCGTTCGAACGGTTCGCACCTCGCGCACCGGCCATCCCCGGGCATCGGCCACCTGGCGAAGCTTGCGATCCGGATTGACCACCTCGGCTCGGCCGACCAACTCCAGCAGGGGAAGATCGCTGATGGAGTCCGAGTAGGCCACCGACACTGACAGATCGATGCCAGTCCGCTCGGCGTGGGCCGCCACAGCCTCGGCCTTGGCCACACCGTGCAGCACCGAGCCGCCGAGCCGACCGCTGTAACGCTGCGCCCCGTCGACCTCGGCGCTGGTGCCCAGGCCGCCAGTCATCCCCAGGCGCTGGGCGAGGATCTGGGCGAGCTCAGCCGGGGCGGCGGTGGCGATGAAGGTCAGATCGCCGACCTGGCCATGGCCACGGATCAGCTCGGCAATCTCGGGATAGACCCGAGGAAGGATCCGTTGGTCGGAGATTCCCTCGGCGATGGCCTGCATGTCGGGGCGATAGCGCCCCTGGACGATCTCCAGGGCTGCCTCTCGTGAGGTTTTGAGGGCCGCCGACCGCTCCACCCTGGCCAGTCGGAAGACCGCCTGTTGATATGCGAAGCGCAGGATATCCTGGGTCCCACAAACCTCCCTCTCGTGCAGGCCGCGGGCCAGCAGGTACAGGCTGGAGCCGGGGATCAAGGTGTTGTCGAGGTCGAAGAAGGCTGCCCGTCGTGTTGTAGTGCGGTCGCAGTCCTGGCCTCCGGTGGCATAGGGCATAGCACCTCCTCCGAGCACAGACATTGCCAACACCAATGGGTACTCGGCCTGGCTTGCGCCGAGATTGAGTCCCGGTGGCGCCGGGATGAAGCGTCGGCCAATTTGCCGCCAGCACCTCCCAAGGCACCTCTGCCTACCTGGCTGTCCTTACCGCCCGCCACAGGCTGAACGGCAACAGCACTACCACCGCCACCGGTACCAGCCACCAGGTCGGAATCGACGTGTGACTGATCCCATAGGTGGCGGCCAATGCCACCACCACCCCGACAGCCACCCGCCAGTCGTCGCCGACAACGAAGTCGTACCAGAAGGCCCCGAAGGCCCGCAGCTGTCGGCCCATCACGGCGCCTCCACCGGGCGGGGAGCCCCAGGTGCGAGTTTGGATTGGGCGCCGGCCGGCCAGGGCTGCCGACGGCCTTGGCCCTGGCCCCGCAGCCCGAACGTCAGGCCCACACCGAACAGGGCCACCGCCGGAATCAGCGCCAGTAGGGCGGCGTCCGAGCCGGGCCAGTGGGCCCCGGCTCCCTCCGCTCCCCAGAACATGCCGAACGACGTGAGCATCACGCCCACCACAAACTTCATGGTGTTCTCGGGAATCCTCGACAAAGGAGCCCGCACCACGACACCAACCGCCACCACCACCAGGACGGCTGCCATGGCAGCCACTGCGGCCAAGGGGATGTCGTGCTGGTTGCTGCCGAAGGTCAGGACTATGAACGCCACCTCCAGGCCCTCGAGCACCACCCCCTTGAACGACAGTGTGAACGCATACCAGTCCGAGACCATCCCGCGTCGTTGCGTCGGCGCAGCCTCGGCCGCCGCCACCTGGTCGAGAAAGATCTGGGCCTCATCGTGCAGGGACTTGTGACCGCTCGCCCGCAGGATCGCCTTGCGCATCCACTGCAGACCGAACACCAACAGCAGACCCCCCACCACCAACCGCAGGCCGGCCAGGGGCACGGCCGACAGGGCCGGCCCGAGGGCGCCCACCACCACGACCAGGAAAGCCAGGCCAGCGAATACCCCGGTGATGGCCGAACGCCAGTCCCGCACGGTGCCGGCGGCCAGCACAATGGTGGTGGCCTCGACCGCCTCGACGGTGCACGCCAGGAAGACAGCGACAAACAGTGCTCCGCCGTTCATGTGATCCCTCCGTCTGGGCCCATCACCCGCCGCCAATGGCTCTCAACGAGCGAGTGTAACACTCGTTAGATCAGCCGGGTAACCGCTGTCCCCTGCGGCCACGTCCGGAGGAGCCGGCGCCGGATGCGTTCGGCTCTCACCCATAAGCGACGCATCCCTGGGCGGATACGCCGAGGCGCACCGTGCTGCCCCGCTCGCGCCGGCGAGGGGCGAACACCGCGCTGAGGGTGCCACCCTGGCATTCCACCACATGGTCGTAGCCCCGCCCACGGTAGGCCACATCCACCACCTGCCCACCCAGCGTGCCCTGACCCGGCACGGGGGCAGGGCGACCGGGGCTCGAGCCGTCGGCGTCGAGGATGGCGGTGGCCGCCGGACGGACCAGTACCCGGACCGGTTGGCCGATGGCGAGGCGGTCGCCGGCCCGGCACCGCAGGGCCGATCCGGCCACGTCTACCACCAGCTCGTCGGCGCCGACCTGGCGCACCCAACCCGGCAGCTCCCCCGAGATCCCGGTGAAACGGGCTACGAACGGTGTGACTGGGCGGTGGTAGATCTCCTCGGGCGGCCCGAACTGGACCAGGCTCCCGCCATCGAGCACCGCAATCTCGTCGGCCAGGGCGAATGCCTCGGACTGGTCGTGGGTGATGTAGACCGCGGTGGCGCCGCTCTGCCTGGTCAGGGTGGCAATCTCGACCCGCAGGCGCTCTCGTAGGTCAGCGTCGAGGTTGGAGAGCGGCTCGTCGAAGATCAGCAGGCCAGGCCGGGCGACGACCGCCCGGGCCAGGGCCACCCTTTGCTGCTCACCGCCAGACAGCTCGTGGGGGTACCGATCGCCAAGGCTGGCCAGTCCGACCTGCTCGAGGGCCTCGTCGACCCGCCGGCGAGACTCGGTGGCGTCGAGGTGATGACGGCGCAGGGCGTAGGCCACGTTGCCCCTGACGGTCAGGTGAGGCCAGAGGGCATAGTCCTGGAAGACCATGGCCAGGTTGCGCCGTTCGGGAGGGAGATGGCGCCGGCCGTCACCGACCAGCTGGCCTCCCAGGTGCAGACGGCCGCTGTCGATGCGCTCGACCCCGGCCAGGCAACGGGCCAGGGTCGACTTTCCCGATCCTGAGGGACCGAGCAGGACCACGAACCTCCCGGCCCCGAGCTCGAGGTCGATACCGTGCAGGGCAACGGCCCGACCGTAGCTCTTGCGCACCGCCTCCATTCGGATGTGGTAGCCGGTGGTGACGGACGCCGGCATCATCGGGCCACACTGCTGCCCAGGGGCAACGGGGCTGTGCTCTGGGTCTTGCCCAGCTGTCGCCAGCCGGCCGGGGTCAGCAGGTGGAACAGGCCCCAGGCGGTCGCCACCACCAACAGGGCAAACACGATGGCAATGACCTCCATGGCCGTGCCTCCTCCATAGTCGTAGTTGGCCAGGGCCTTGGTGATGCCCACCGAGACCGGGGGTTGGTTGGGCGGGTACAACAGCTCCGATACCGGTAGCTCGAGCAGCGTGGCGGTGAAGGTGAGGACCCAGGCGGCCAGTAGCGGGCGGGACAGTACGGGCAGCACGGTGCGGGCCCACGACACCACCGATCCTGAGCCGTGCACCCGCCCGGCCTCTTGGAGGCCGTGCTGGACCTGCGCGAAGGGCCCGAGCAGCACCCGCGACGTCGAGGGCAGGACGGTAGCCAGGTAGCCGAGCACCAACAAGGTGGTGTCTCGTAGAGGTGGATGCCCAGGTGGTTGGCGAGAGGCAGGTTGTAGGTGAAGATGTAGCCGGCCGCGAACACGATGCCGGGTAGGGCGACGGCAGTCAGCAGCATCAGATCGAGCAGGCGGGCGCTGAGCCGGCTGGCCCGCTCTGCGAGCATCCGAGCCGAGACGGCGGCCAGGACGGTGGTAAGGGTGGCGGCGATCAGCGCCAGGCGAGTCGAGTAGGCCAGCGGGCCCCGCAGGGCCGGACTGTGGAAGACGCGCCGGTAGTTGGAAAAGGTGAGGCTGTGGGAGGACGCCAGCGACCCGAGTCCTCTGACCAGGGATGCCGACACCGCCCCGATGGCCGGGATGCCCAGCCCGATCAGTACCAGCAGCCCCAACCCAGCCAGGGCGCCCACCCGCTGAGGTGGCGAGAGCCGCTGACGACGGGCTGGCCGGGACCGGCCCCCCAGCACCCGGTAGCTCCGCCCCCGGAGGGCCCGGCCCTGGGCCAGGAGGGCCAGGCCAGCCATGGCCATGAGAATCCACCCGATGGCGGCCGCCACCGGGAAGCGGATGGGGAAGTTGCCGACCGCGTTGTAGAGGGTAAAGGTGGCAACCGGGAAATGAGCGTCGTTGGCCAGGGTGGCGGCCACGCCGAAGTCGCTGATCGACTCGGCGAACACGATGGCCAGCGCCGACCAGATGGCCGGGGCGAGCAGGGCCAGCACCACTCGGGTGGCGTCGAGTGGGCCGCCGCCGTGTACCCGCACGGCCGTCTCGAATTCCTCCCCCAGTCCCCTGAGGGCGCCGGATATGGCCAGATAGGCGAAGGGGACGCCCTTGGCGGTGAGGACCACGATCACGCCAAAGGGCCCATAGAACAAGGTGCGCAAGGCGCCCGGGTGCAGCCCCAGCAGATCCAGCACACCCGACGGCTCGAGCAGGCGCTCCCAGCCGAGGGCCACCAGGTAGGAGGGGGCCAGGAGCAGGGCGAACATGGCTCCCGTCCACAAGCGCCGCTGGGGTACGTCGGTTCGCAGCACCAGCCAGGCCACCCCGAAGCCGATTGCCGCGCCAGCCACCGCGCTGCTGACGCCAACCAGGAGCGAGTCCAGGACGCCATGGAGGAGCGGACCACCNNGCCCGAAATCCCGAGAGAGTGAACCACTGGGGGCCCTGCGAAAGCAACCGGGGCGAGAAGGCCACCAGCAGGAACAGCACGATGGGAAGGACCAGGATGGCCACGATGAGCAGCCAGAAGACCGCCATCGGCGCACCCCGGTAACGCGAGAGGCCCATGGCAGCCCGATCGCGCCACCCGGTTTCCCGGGCTGGTGGGGCAACCGTCTCGGGCGGGCGGGGCGGGCGGTTGGGGGCGGCTACGGACACGGCGACGTCTCGGAGGCCCGGTGGCTACTTGATGTTGGTGTCGAAGAAGGAGTTCACCTGGCCCTCGAGCGGGCCCCAGAAGTATGGATTGATCTTCTGGTAGTTGTTGGGGAAGGGCGGCAGCACCGACACCGGGTCGATACCCGGCGACACCGGCCAGTACAGCGAATCGCCGGTCGGGTCACTCACCTGCATCACGTGCTGGCCGGCCGGGGACAGCACGTACTGCACGAACTTCTTGGCCTCCGACTGCTCGGCCGGCGGTGCCGCCTTGTCGATGCCGATCACGCCCGGCAGCAAGGTCGACTTGGGCAGGTAGACGATCTTGGGGTCGTAACTGGCGCTCTTGGTGGCCTTGGCCGCCTCGCCGGTGGCCGCCGAGCTCTGGATCAGCCCGTACTCGATCTGGCCCGTCTCGAGGGCGTGCAGTGTGTCGCCGTTGGTCGGGAAGACATGCAGGCCGTTGGCCTTGAGCTTGGTCAGGTAGTCCTCGCCCGCCGCTACTCCGTGGGCCTGCCCACCGAACTGGTTCATCAACCCGGCGATGAAGGGGTAGGTCGGACCGGACTGGGACGGGTCGTTCATGCCCACCAGCCCCTTGTACTGGTTGCTCAGCAGGTCCTGATAGCTGGACGGCACGGCCGAGGTCTTGGCCCCGTTGTAGATGAGCGCCGCCATCACCGTGGTGCTCACCGGGACGTAGGAGTGGTCGGTGGGCACGAGCGCCTTACCGGCATCGTTGAGCGGGACCGGGGGGGCGTAGTCGAGCAGCTGGCCCTGCTTGTCGAGGGCGGCAAAGGCGGTGTCGCCGTCCACCCAGAGCAGGCCCCACTGCGGGTTGTTGCGCTCGGCCGCGACCTTGGTGAGCAGTGGCCCGGTGCTGTCATCGTCCAGCCTGACCGGGATGCCGGTGGCCGCCTGGAAGGCGGCGGTCACCTTTGAGTCGTAGCCCTGAGCCGAGTACACCACCAGCGGCACGGTCGAGGACGAGCCGCGGGATGGCGCCGGATGGCTGGCTCCGGTGGCGGACCCCGAGGCACCAGAGCCGCAGCC
>QHCF01000144.1:0-32118 GCA_003244275.1 Acidimicrobiales bacterium | reverse complement strand
GTGGCGAGCAGGGTGGCGATCAGGATACTGCCACGAAAGCGAAACGGCATGGACGCCCCCCAATGGTTGCAAGTCTCGAGTAACGATCGTTTGGGACAGTACCGAACCGACATTGACGGTGAGTAGCCATTGGGTAGCGTCCAGGTGAAGTGAGGACGACGAACAGGGTCGCATCTCGGTCAGGCAGACTGGGGCGATGATCGCCAAACCCGAGCCTCCGCCTGCGGCTGCGGACCGGGCCGAAGCGGGGCACCCGAGTGCCTGGTTGGTACTGATCTATCGGGTGCCTTCTGAACCGACGCGCCTGCGGGCGGCGGTGTGGCGACGGCTGAAGGGTCTGGGTGCCATCTACCTGCAGAACTCGGCCGCCGCCTTGCCGGCCAGTCCGGCCGGTGAGCGGGCCCTGCGCAAGCTGCGCCGGGAGATAATGGAGATGAGCGGCACGGCGGTACTGCTCAGCTGTGACGCCCTGGCGGGAGAGTCAGAGATCCTGGCCGCCTTTCAGGCCGCGCGTGACGACGAGTACGAGGAGATCGTGGACCGGGCCCGGGACTTCCTGATCCAAGTGGAGAAGGAGCACGTGGCTGAGCACTTCAGCTACGCCGAGTTGGAGGAGAACGAGGTGGACCTGGCCAAGCTGCAGAGCTGGTTCGCCAAGGTGCGCGGACGGGACGCCTTCTCGGCGCCGGGACGCGAGGCGACCGAGGAGGCGTTGGCCAGGTGTGAGGTCTCCCTGGAGGCCTACGCGGCGCAGGTCTACGCCAGAGAGTCAGACGCCCACTGAGACGGCGGGGGGAGCCCTCACTCGGGCCGACGCCCCGACGTCCACAGGGCCACCCCTGCCCCAATCGACCACACTCCACAAACGACACCCAGGCACTGGTACAAGTCGGTGGCGGCACGGGCGCCGAGGACGAGCATGACTGACCCGACGACACCTGCCGCAGTTCCCAGCAGGCGTCGCCCGATGGTTCCCGGAGGGGCGAGGATCGCTCGATGGGGGTGTCGACTGACTACGTTCACGTCAGGCCCCAGAGCTGTTCGGTGGTCGGTGGACGCTTCAAACCACGCTGAAGCGGACGATCAACAAGGCGCCGGCCACCAGGCAGTAGGCGGCGAACGGGACCAGGTTGTGGGAGCGGAAGTAGCGCACCAGGTAGCGGACCGACAGGTAGGCGGCGACTCCCGCAACCAGGCTCCCGACCAGGATCTGAGCCCTCACGCCGTGTCCATTGGGCCCGAGGAGATCAGGCAGCTTGTAAACGCCGGCGGCCAGGATTATGGGGGTCGCCAGCAGGAAGGAGAACCGGGCGGCATCCTCATGGTCCAGGCCCCTGACCAGGCCGGCCACCATGGTGATCCCCGAGCGGCTGATCCCGGCCAGCAGGGCCAGGACCTGGGCCACTCCGATAACTCCGGCCTCCCGGAACTGCAAGGTCTCCAGGCGACGATGCGGTCCTGGGTCGGGTCCCCTGATCGGAACTTTCTGGCGGACCGCAGCCCGCCGACGGACCGCTTCGCCGCCCAGGAGCACCAACCCGTTGAGGAACAGGAAGACTGAGGCCGCCAGCGGCTTGGCAAACAGTGTCCGCAGGGTCTTCTCGAACACGAGGCCGGTCAGACCGGCCGGGATGGTAGCTATGACGAGCAGCCACGCCAGGCGCTCGGTGCTGGTCTGAATCCTGCGCCGACGAATGGAGCGGATCAGCGCCGAGACGATGGCCACCCAGTCTCGCCAGTAGAAGGCCAGCAGGGCCAGGGCGGTGGCCACGTGCAGCCCGACCAGGAAGGCGAGGAAGAAGGACTCCTTGGCGCTCTGGGCCGCCACCACGTTGTGCCATCCGAACAGGGCGGGTAGCACCACGGCGTGGCCGAGGCTGGACACCGGGAACAACTCGGTCACGCCCTGGATCAGCCCGATGATGATGGCCTGTAAAAAGCTCACGCTCGGGCATCCATGGGCAGGTGCTCAACCTAGACCCGGCCTCCGACTGGCGAGGGGCTGGACGGTAACCAGGAGCTGAACAGTGGGCAAACATTCTCACCCGTCCCAGCCTCCTGGCCTGACCAACGAAGGGGAGGCACGCCGTAGGATGCGGGGCAGTGACCATGAGCCCCACCCACCCTGGCGGCGCATCCCGACCAGTTCGAGGAGCCCAGCCAGCCCCGTTGGCAGGCTGGACCGAGATCACCTCGGACCTTCTCGAGGACCATCGCATGGCGCTGAGCTCGCAGGCTCTGAAGCGCTTCTACGATGGCCAGGTACCGGAGTGGCGCCACGCCTTGGCGCCCCACGACCAGATTCCCCGACGCCATGTCGTTGCCGGGGCACTGGGCCTGCTGCGGGCCCCGGTTGGTCAGTCGATGATCCTATTGGTGGCGTCGGATGGCGAAGGGAAGAGCACGGCGCTGCGCCAGACAGCGGTGGACCTGGTCGGTGAGAGACATCGGGTGCTCTACCGGGAAACTGGGGCCAATCTCGACATCGAGGCCGTGATGGCGCTGCCCTCGACCACCAGCAACTGGGTCCTGGCCAGTGATAGTGCCGACGAGATCGCCGATGATCTGGAGGAAGCCGTCAACCGAGTCCAGGCTGCCGGGAGGCGGGACATCCAGTGGTTGCTGGCCGCCGGCTACGACGACTGGAGGGCACGTTTCCGCCAGGGTGGTCGCAGCATCGAGCCGGCATGGGCCTCCGTCCTCGATCTCTGGCCCGGCGTCGGTGCCACCGCCCGGATGCTTGCCCTCACCCCCCAAGAGGCGGCCACGGTCATCGGGGCCTGGGGGGCCGCCGATTGCCTGGGGGCGCTGGTCGACACCGCCGCCGATGCTCGGGGCGAGGCGCTCATCGAGGCCTACCATGGCCGCAGCGGATTGTCGGCCACCACATTCCTGGACGCCTCCCTTGGGTTGCGGTACGGCCCCGACGGTCTCAAGGCTCATATGACTGGTTTGCTGCCTCACCTGGGGGATGGCGATCACCGCTTCGAGAACGGACGCAGCGTCAAAGAGGCCTTCTTTTACGCGGCGGCCGCCGACGTGGCTGGAGATGGTGGCATGGACCTCTACGTGCTGGCCGACCTCCTGGGTCTGGACCGCACACATCGGTTCCAGATTCTTGATCGGCTTGGCCAAGAGGGACTGGCCAGCGGGAGTGCCGGCGTGCTGCGGATTCGCCACCACGACCTGGCACGGGGCGCCATCGGCCTGACCGAGGATGCCGGGTTTGGCGTTGACCTGGAGCAAATCTACCAGGACCTGGTTCGGGGCACCGGCGAGACCGGGACTGACATGAAGGGTCTGGCCGCCGGCGGAGCCATCATGAATTGTGGTCCAACGCTGGCAGCCAAGCTGGGCGAGCTTGGCATACCGGAGGCTCGGGCGGCTCAGGTCGCCCGGACCGCGGCTGACGAGTCGGCCCGCGTCCTGCCCGACCTGTTGATGTTCGCCCTTTCCCGGGCTCTCACCTACCGCCAGACCGACGAGCGTGATGAGGCGCTGGCCATCCTGAGGTCGGCGCTGGGCGACGTCACCGCACGAGGTGACTGGGGCGCCATGGGGCGCCGCTATCTCCACGACCTGAGCGTCTCCGAGTGCGATGCCGGCCACGTCATGGAAAGCATCCTGCTGGTTGGTCTGTCAATCTCCGATGTTGAAAGGCTGGGCCATGTCTCGCTCACCGAGGCCAAGCTGGCCTTCGACGGTCTGGGTAGGGCTTGTGCCGACATGGACAGAGCCAAGATGGGGCCGACATTTCAACGGCTGCTCAGCGCATGCTCCCATCTGGGCCAGAAGGTCACCCCCAAGTGGGACGAGCCGACGCGCCTCAATTTCCACCGGTACGCGGTCCTGGCTGACGAACTGGGTGCCACCCAGTGCTGGTCCGACCAGGCCGCGGTAACGGTCGTCGCCGATGCCGTGGCAGCGGCGTTGCCCGGGGTGCAAGATGCCGACCTGGCGGAACTGTGGAGGCGGCTGCTGCCCGATGCCGACAGGCCGCCGTTCGCGCATCTGGTCAAGACGGTGGGCCTCGACGTCAGGTAGCGGCGCGGCTGGACGGCGGTGAGTCACCCCAGCTCACCGAGCCGGGTCCGGGCGGGCCCTGGCCGACAGTCGGGCGTCGGCGTACCAGGGGCGTAGGCGCAGCCGGCAGGGAGGCAGGTGGCCGTATACCAGCACCCCGTGGCCGGGCTGGATGCGACGCAGGGCATCAGCGGGGGCCAGGCGCCGAGATGACTGCGACTGGGTCGTCGACCGGCCGCCCTGGCGGTCGTTGGTGGTCGAAGCCTGAGAGAACTCCTCCTCGCCCACCAGCCGACTCACATGCTCCAGCGTCCCTGGGTCGGAGATGCCCGACAGTACGACCTTGGCCCGGTGGTTGTTGACCACCGTGGCTGCCCGTTCGCCGTAGCGAGCGGTGATCTGGGCCATGTCCTGCCAGACCGTCACCAGCTGAATACCGTGACCGGCGGCCGTGGCCGCCAGGGTGTCCAGGTCGGCCAGTGGTGCGATGTTGGCCGCCTCGTCCAGCACAACCAGCAGTGGAGGTGAGAGTGGGCGCCCGGATCGGGTGACCAGGTCGTACGCGCTGGCCAGCACCTGGTCCACCAGAGCGGCGAAGACTGGTTGGAGGCGTCGCTGCTCGTGAGCCGGCGCACACGCGAAAAGTGTATGGGTGCCCCCGTCCAGGAGGCGCCCCGGATCGATCTCCGACCAAGCCGCCGACGCAGCCACGGTGGGGTCGGCGAAGGCCTCCAGCACCGCCTCGGCGGTGGTGTACACCGAGGAGCGCTGGCGCTCCTCGCGCATCCAGGTGGCCCTGGCGGCCTGGAGGGCCTGGGCCGCGCCAGCCATCTCCAGGAGGGTGACCACCTCGTCGACCTCCTGCTCGTCGACCCAGCGCACGACGTCGGCCATGGACCGCCCGCCGCAGGCCGCGGCCAGCAGGAGGGGAGCCAGGAGCTTGGCGGCCAAGGCGAACCAGAAGTCTGCCTCTGCCGGGCCGCCAGCGTGGGAGCGGGCCGTCCCGCACAAGCCGGCCGCCGTTCGCCGAGCCCCTTCCCAGGTGCGGCTGGCAGCCAGAGGAGACCAGCGGGCACTGGGCAGACCGGTACTGCCGGTGGGGTCATACAGCCAAACCTGTCCCCGCCCCTCCCGCCAGGCCAGGGTGTCCCGGACCAGGTCGGTCTTGACGCTGGTGGCCACCACCGGCCCTTCCCACTCGAGAAGCGCCGGCACAGCAAAGCCGGTGGTCTTGTGGCTCTGGGTGGGCCCGACCACGATCACCGACTGGGCGAGCTCGGCCGCCACCCACCGCCGCCCCGACCGGCCCAGCACCAGACGTCCCGGCACTGGGCCGGAGACCACGAGCGGGCGCAGGTCACGGCTCTTGGCCCAGGCGGCCCCGGACCTGGCGCGCCCGTCATGGATCAGATCGGCCAACCAGCCCCGACGTCTAAACCGGCCCCGGCCGGTGCCAGCCGCCGCCCTGGCCAGACTGATCACGATACCGATGGACACGCCCACGGCCACGACGATGATCCCCACGGGCAATCCGGGCAGCGAGGTGAGCGGCCACCCGATGGAAGGGAACCCGGTCATCGGAGCCCTGTCGAGAGAGGACCCGGGGGCACCGCCGGCCGGGCCGCCATGGCCGCGTCGGTGTCCACCAGGGCTCGCTCGCTCGGTCCCAGACGATGGCGGACGAGAAACGACCGCCGTCCCACCTTCCACAGGGCCACGCCTCGGCTGAGCTGGGACAGCAGGTCCGCCTCGGTCGTGGTCAGGCCGAGCAGCTGGCGCGAGGCCTCGGCCTCGCCCGGTGACTGCCCGTAGATCACCCGCGTCTCTGAGTCCGACAGCAGGCCCTGAGCCAGTCCCACCTGCTCGGACCCGGCGGCACCCACCGAGCCCAGGTCCGACAGGCGGTGCAGGACGGCGACATTGGCCACCCCGTAGGCCCGGGACAGCTTCCAGGACGCCTGGAGCCAGCGGGCCACGCCCAGGTTGGCCAGGATGGCCCAGGCCTCGTCGATCACGACGATGCGGCGGTGCCCGTCACCGCGAGCCAGGGCGGCCTGGAGCCACGCAGTTGCACAGGTCATGAGGATTCCCAGGGCAGCCGAACGGTAGAGGGCCGAGAGATCCAGGACCACGAGTGAGCCATCGAGGTCGATGCCGGGCGTCGTGGGACCGTCGAACATGCCCCGCAGGTCGCCCTCCACCAGGCGACGCAGCTCCAGCGCCACGTCGCGCCCATCCTCGGCCAGGGTTGCACGGTCCGTGCGGATGATGGCCGCCGCCTGCGCCGACGGATCGAGCAGGGCCGAGATGATGGCGGGGAGGGTGGGCGGTTGGCTGGACCGGGAGACGGCGCTGGCCAGGGCCAGCTCGACTGCGGCCCGCTCCCGAGGCGTCACCGGACGGCCCAGGCAGGCGCCAGCCAGTGAACCCAGCAACTCCGTCTGACGCCGTCCGGACTCGGTCTGGGTCACGTCTGGGCGACGGCAATCAGCCTCTGCCGGCCCGGTGTCCAGGGGGTTGAGGCGGATCGGGCCTCCGGGGCGCAGTCGGATGGGCTCGGTTCCCCAGGCCGAAGCCAGGGAGGAATACTCCCCCTTGGGATCGATGACCCAGGCTCGGCGCCCGAAGGCAGCCTGGCGCCAGAGATAGGACTTGACGAAGGCGCTCTTGCCCCTGCCGATCTGGCCCAGCACGACCATGTTGGGGTTGGTGAGGATGCCCCGGGCGTACAGCTCGAACGGGTCGTAGACGAACCACCCACCCAGCAGGTCCTCACCGATCAGGGCGCCATCGGCACCCAGACCGCCCTCACAGATGAACGGATAGGCGGCCCCCAGGTGGGCGGTGGTCACTCGATGGGCAGGCGGTGTCAAGACAGTCCTCGGGCCAGGGGCAGGGTCCAGGTGAAGGCCCGATCCTGTTCGCCGTAGAGCCGGCGCAGCTCGAGACGGGCCTGACCGGCCACCTGCTCCACATGGCGACAGGCGGTCTCCAGGGCGGCCGGTGAGACAGCGCTGACCGTCACGTAGCCGGAGAATCGAAAATGGGCGTGACCGTCAGCCAGCTCTCGCTCTCTCTGGACCACTCCGTCCTGCTCACGGCGTCGCCGGGCGCTCTGGAGGAAGCCGCCCCGGCGTCTGAGCTCGGCATCGGCCACGTCTGCGGTCCTGTCCCGCTCCACCTCGCGAGCGGCTCGCGAGGGGCTCATCGGCTCCATCACCACTGCCACCGTCCTCCTGATGCCGGCGTGCAGCAGCAACGGGGACAAGAAGTCAGGCCCGACGTCCACCCGAGGCCACTCGGCCACCCAGTAGGTGGCATGCCAGGTCCCGTCGGTGCGATAGGCCGACCAGGTGGCCTCGGTGGCAAGAGGCCATGGCCAAGGGGATCGAGCGTCCAGACCGGGATCCCCGCCCACCGACCCGGACGGGTGGGGCCCTCGCGTCGGCGCCGGCCGGGTGTCGATTGCCTGGCGCAGGATGCCGGCCAGGGCAACGGGAGCAAGTGCTCCTTCCACGATCACGTCCGCGGTGCGCAGCCTTGCCTCCAGGGCCCTTACCTCCTCCTCGACGACCGCGCAAGCCCCCTCATCGCCACCACCGGCCGCCTGGATGGCGCGAGCCGACCGAGCCGCGTTGACCGCCACGATCAGGAACACCTGGTGGTCCTGGGTCACCGGGCCGGCTTGTTCCACCAACTGGGCGTAGGAGCGAGCGGGAGCGGTGTCCGCATCGATGGGGCTGGCACGGTCGCCGGTCGCCGGGCTGGCCGGACCGGCCTCGAGGGGCAGGCTCCGCTCCACCCATTGGAGGCGGTGCACGGCCGATCCCTCCCGGGCCAGGCCGGCCAGGACACCAGCCCAGCCGGCTACCCGCCGGTGCTTGTCTCCGACATCTTGGAGGGCAAAGGCCCGGCCCCTCACTGCAACCACGGCGGAAAAGGTTCGGCCATCCCTCACCACCCCGATCCGCCTCCCACCAACTCGTACCGGCAACTGGAGGATGCGGCATCCGCCCAGGGGACCGGGCGGTGGCGGGGACACTAACTCGTCGCTGGCCACACCAGCCCCCACTGGCCGGCCCAGGCCGGGAACGGTCGAGATGTGTCGGCGCCGGTGGACCAGGCCGCCGGCCAACCATCGGGCCATCAACGGCAGCCACTGCTCGGGGGTACGGCCGCCGATCGGCCAACAGGCCATTGCCGCTCCTCCAGCCACGACCACGAAGGCGACCAGGGCCCCGGCCGGGTTGGGCCACACCCGCAGGGCGACTACGGCCACGACGAGGGCGCCGGCCACCGCCGCGATCTGACCGCCGCGCCACCCAGCCATCAGACCGCGGCGCTCGAGAGGCCCGAACCGGTAGCGAGGCGCCTCACCGGCCAACGTCCATACCTCCGACATCGCGACCTCCGACATCGCGACCTCCGACATCGCGACCTCCGACATCGCGACCTCCGTCTGGCCCGAGGGCCTCGTTGGGGCCGCCCCGGTCGTAGCCATCCTTCACCGGACCAGCCATCCCGCCTCCGGCCTCCACGCCGGAGGGCCGCTGCTCGGGGACAGGAATCCGCCCGGGCGAGACGACGTCTCTGGCCTGCTCGGCACCCAAGAGCACCGGGCCAGCTGAGGAGTCAGCCCCGGAGTCGGACCCGGTGAGCAAACCTGAAGGGCCCGAGTCTTCAGACCCAGGCGTGATCGCACCGGGGTCATCGTCCGACCCACTGAGGGTGGTCCCATCGATGCCCGGGCCGGTTACGTCGCCCTGGCCGCTTCCGCCGCTCCCCCGATCGTGGCCCACTGCCGGCCCCGCCTCACTGGTGGGGCCGGCTCCGGCTCCTGGATTGTCATCACCTCCTGGGCCGGCCTCGGCTGGCGCCCCTGCCCCATCTGGCGCTCCTGTCCCAGCTGGCGTCCCTGCACCGGATGCAGGCTCTGCCCCATCGTTGACGGACGGCGGGCCAACCCTGCCCGCCTGTTCGCCGACCCACTTACCGATGTCGGCCGGCTCGGGAGCTCCGGCTGCCACCTCCGCCCCTGAAGCACCTCCCTGGTCGTTGCCTCCCTCGCCCTCGTCCCCACCCCGCCCGGCCAGGACGGACGCCAGTGCGCCGCCGGTCGCAAGTACCGACGACGCTCCCCGCCGGCCGACGCCATCCAGGTGGGCGACGGCTCCGGCCTCGACCATGGGGATGACCCGCAGGAGAGCGAAGGGCGACGAGGCCGCCAGCACCAGCAGCGTCGCTCCCCCGACCACGCCGGCAACGTCAGGAGTGGCGCTGGCCCCACCGGTGAGAGCGCCCACGGCCAGGCTGAGGACGCCGACCATCACCAGTTTGGCCAGGATGAGGGCGGCAATGGTCTCGGTCAGCCGCCGGCACCAGGCCGCGGTGACGGGCCACACCAGGGTCACCAGAGCCAGGGGCAGGAACAACACCGCCACCGATATGACCGCGGTGCGCACCAGCAGCTCGATCCACACCACGAAGGCCCCAAAGGCCACAGCCACCGCCACCACCAGCACGACGAAGGCCGGTGCCAAGCCGCCCGACCCGCCAGGGTGCTGGAGGCCTGCGCCCAGGCCCCCGGTGAAGTGGCGAATGTCGACGCCGGTAGCGGACGTCACCATGGCGCTAAGCTCGTCTACCGCCGCCAACGACAGCTGGACCAGCTGGACGGCTACTCCGGTAAGGATGATGGCAAGCGGCAGGTGGACCAGGACCGAGCGCACGAGCATCGAGGCGTCCTGGCGAATCACGGATTGGATGATCCCGAGGAGGAGCAGCGGCACCACCACCAGGGCGGCCACGTCCGCCATCACCTTGAAGTGCTCGCTGAACCAACCAGAGCCAAGCTCGGGCTTGGTGGTGACCGCCAGGATGTGGCCCACCTGGTCGAGCAGCCAGAGGGCAGCGGTGGTCACCCCATGGCTGATGGCGGCAACGGCTGCATCGGCTCCACTGCCGAGCAGGTCGCCGACAGTCGGCCCGATCTGGGGCTGGACGCTGGGAGGGACCAGGGCGGGAAGATTCACTGATCTCAATGGGAGGAGGTGTTGCCGAGGTTGTAGAAGAAGCTGACAATGGTCGGAGCAGCCCCGATGAGCAGGGCGGCCAGGCCAGACACCAGCACGGCACGGCGCCCGGTGGCGGCGTGCTGATAGTTCTGGGAGTGGGAGCTGAGGGCCCACGTCACCGCCCCGATGAGCAGTGCGATGAGGACCAACACCAGGGCCCAGCCGCCCAGACCGTTGGTGATCTTCTGCAGCGCCGACGCACCGGGAAGCTGGGAGGTATCAGGGCTCAACTGGACGGTGACGGCGACGAAGCGAGTCATCTGGGTGCCTCTCTTTCGAGGGATAAGGTCAACAGCTTCATGTTGTATCATAGCTTTTCATGTTTCCACTTGGCAAGCCCGAGCCGTGAAGAAGCTGTTGATGGCGGCGGGGGCACCCTTCCTGGCCGGTCTGTGCCTGGTCGTCGGGGTAGCCGCCCTGGCTCCCACTTCAGGCGCCCCCGCAGCATCAGGGGAGGCACTCCAGGCCATCCCAGTATCCGCGCTGGCGCTGTACCAGCAAGCTGCTGCCACCTGTCCCGGACTGCCCTGGACGGTCCTGGCCGCTGTTGGCACGGTGGAGTCGGGCAACGGCACCAGCACCGCACCTGGAGTGCAGTCGGGCGCCAACTCAGCCGGGGCCGAAGGACCGATGCAGTTCGAGCCCGGGACGTTCGCTCACTACTCCCTGCCGGTGCCACCCGGCGGGGCTGACCCGCCCAGCCCCTACGACATGGTGGACGCCGCCTATGCCGCCGCCCGAGACCTGTGCGCCAACGGGGCTCAGCGTGGCGTCAACCTCTCCGCCGCCATCTTCGCTTACAACCACGCCGACTGGTACGTGAACAAGGTGCTGGCTCTGGCAACGAGCTATGCCGCCACTCCCAGCGGGGCTCCCACGCCAGCCGGCGCCCGTGCGGCCGCCTTCGCCCTGGCTCAACTGGGTACGCCATACCGTTGGGGCGGGACCAGCCCCGGGGGATTCGACTGCTCGGGTCTGGTCCAGGCCGCCTACGCCGCCGGCGGTATCGCCCTGCCCCGGATCGCCCAGGCCCAACTCGACGCCGGACCACGCCTGCCCGCCGGGACCGGCCTGGAGGTGGGGGACCTGGTGTTCTTCGGCAACCTGCCAGCCCAGGCGGACCACGTCGGCCTGGTGGTGGGTCCGGCCGAGATGGTCGATGCCCCCCACACCGGGGCTACCGTGCGAACCGAGGTCATCCCCACCACAGTGGGCTCGGGCTGGGGGGCGGAGGTCTACCTGGGTGCCACCCGGCCTGGCTGATCTCGGCCGGCCAACATGCGTTCACGCTCACGAAGCCCTCAGGCTGATCGGGCAGTCTCCAGGCCTGGCCCGGTCCCCAGCGAGGCCCGATTGGCGGCCACCCGGCCAGCCGTCCAGCCGGCCGGGTCGTTCGCTCCCAAACGATGGTGGGCCAGGTCGGGAAAGGTCTGATCCCGCTCCTGCTTCACGGCCTCGGCGCGCGACATCAACACCGGCAGCAGGCGCCCTCCATGGTCGGCCTCCGCCTCCTCGGTGGCCGCCGCCGCTGCTTCCCGAAGGCGCTCGCCGATGCGAACCGCAAAGCCGACGAGAAACGACTGGCGGAACGAGCGGCTGCGCCATCGAGCTCCGCTGGCTTGATCGACTCCAGCCGCCGCCATCCCCGCCGTCGCCTGGACCAGCAACGAGGTGAACAACAGCTCAACCGCGTCCAGCTCGGAGTCAAAACCGAACACGGTCGAGAATCCCAGATCCTTGCTGAAGACCACTCGACAGTTGCTGGCCGCCGCCACCTGGTGCAGCAGGTAGGACTTGGCCGAGGCGTACGGATCGTCGATCCCGATGCGCCGAGCGCTGGGGATGGCACCCGGGCCACCGTCCGGCTCGATCATGGCGCGGTCGATGGCGTGTCGGGTCATGAGCTCCTGGGCCTTGGCGGTAAGGGCTTCGGCCTCGTCGGGGAAGGTGGTGGACTCAGCCTTGGCGAGTAACGCCCTCACTCGGTGGAGTACCCGGGGGTCGGCACCCTGGCCCCTGACGGCCCGGCGTCCTCCGCGGCCACCGCCAGCACTGCCAGCACTGTGGCCCCACTCGGACGGCGGAACGCACAGTCGGGGCAGGCCTGGCAGCTCCCAGAGAGCGCCCAGGAGCTCGAGGGCGTGGCGCAGGCCGTCGGCCCGGTCAAGCCCCTCTCGCCAGATCCAGCAACCAAGGTGATCGGACTGACTGTTCCACCAGACGCGAGCTTCGATCTCCTCGAGCTGGCGCAACCACTCCGGATCGGCGTCCTCCGATCCGGCGTAACGCCGACTCTCCCCAGCGATGGCGTCGACACTCAGCCGTAGGTGGCGGCCACTGAGCTTGCGGCCCACCGCCCTCGGAAGATCGGCGGGCTGCCATCCGTGGGCCCACGCTGTACCGATGGCCTCCTCCAAGCGACGCTCGATGATCGATGGAACAGGCGCCGCGGTTGTCACCGAGCCGGCCGCTCCCTCTGAGCTGGCCACAGTCGCCTCGTCCCAACGAAGGGCGAGCGACCCCACCAGCATGGCGAAGACTTCCTCCTGGCCTTGGCGAAAGGCGCTGACGGCCAGACCCACCCCCTCTTCGATCTCTCTGGGTTCGGCCAAGGAACGCCGAGCGCCGCTTGGTCGGCACGGTCGGGTTGGTCGGGGCTGCCGAGTATGCCCGCCGGAGGGCCTTGCCGGCTGTGGCCGTCCCTCTCCCTGCTCCCGCCAGCGGCGGCGGCTCCGTTTGTCCATCTCCGCTCCTCCTCTGTGAATGGGACCGGTGCACTGCTCCGCGGAGCGAAGGTGCTTTGCCGGCCCTGGTGATCCTCCCGTCCGCCCAGTCCAAGGTGGGGGATCTCAACCTGGCGCCATCCATCATGGCCGTGAGGTGTAACACCCCACTGCTCCGCTCCACTCCCGGCCAGGCGGCCAGTGAAGGGGCAACCCCCGCTTGTTGGCGGCCGTTTGCCTGGTGTTCATCTGGAGTACACCTGGCGGTCAATCCTGGCTCCTAGGGTGCACCTGGTGCCTCGCTGGCCTGGTCGCCTCGCTGGTGTCCTGGTGGCGGTGGCCCTGGTGGCGCTGGGCGCCAGGTTCGGCACCGATGACAACACCAGTGGCTTGGCCCTGATCGTCCCCTCTCACCTGCGCCCGGGCAGCACCTGTGGGATCGGGACCATCTCGGGTGCCGGCTCGACGTTTGTCCAGACCATCCTCCAGGAATGGATCAGCGGCTACCAGCGAGCCTGTCCGAGGGCCACCATCAACTACCAGGGGGCGGGGTCAGGGGCAGGCATCCAACAGCTCACTGCCCAGACGGTGGGCTTTGCCGCCTCCGACGTGGTGATGACACCGACCGAGCTGCGGTCCGCTCAGGCCCACGGGGGCCCGGTGCTGGAGATCCCGTGGGCAGCCGGCGGGGTCGCAGTGGAATATCACCTAGAAGGCGTGCACCATTTACGTCTGCGTCCGCGTACCCTCGCCGGCATCTTCGCCGGCACCATCACCAAGTGGAGCGAGCCGGCCGTTCAGGCCGACAATCCAGGTACGGCGCTGCCCGCCGAGGGTATCCAGGTGGTCCACCGCTCGGACGGCTCGGGGACCACAGCCGCCTTCACCCGCTATCTGGCCGCCGCCGCCCCTTCGCTGTGGAAGGCCGGATCGGGGAAGGAGGTGGCCTGGCCGACCGGCCAGGGGGCCAAGGGGTCGGACCAGGTCACCGCGGCCGTAGAGCAGTCCGAAGGAGCTATCGGCTACGCCGAGGTCGCCTACGCCAAGGCCACCGGTCTGGGGATCACCCAGATCGAGAACCCGGCCGGGCACTTCGTGGGACCGAGCGCCAACGCCGTCTCGGCCGCCCTGCAGTCGGCCACCGCCAGCGGAGGAAAGGACGGCGACAGCCAGGTCGGGACCGGGGCCGGCCAGACCTCAGGGGCCGGCACCACCCAGCTCAGCCCCCTGCCCGGCGGTCCCGCCGCCTACCCCATATCCACCCTCACCTGGGTCATGGTGTACACCCGCCAGCCAGATGCCCGGCAGGCCGCCCTGCTCTCATCGTTCCTGACCTACGCCCTGGGGCCAGGCCAGGTGGCCACCCGCCCCCTCTTCTACGCTCCCCTGCCGCCCAGCCTGCTCGCCGCCGACCGGGCGGCCCTGGCCCGGGTGGTGCCCTGATGCCCGGCTCGGCGCCGGGTCGGGTCCAGCCACCGCCGCCTGTCATATCGCCCGGCGAGATCAGCCAGGCGGGCACCGACCCGCCCGCACCAGGCCACCGACGAGCACGAGGTGATGCCATATTCGCCATGGTCACCCGGGGTGCCGGCCTGTTGGTATTGCTGCTCCTGGGCGCCATCGTGGCCTTCCTGGTGGTTCAGGCCGTCCCTGCCTTTCGCCAGGCCGGCCCGGGCTTCTTCACAATGCGGCAATGGCTGCCTGACTCGACACCCCCACATTTCGGCATTGCCGCACTGGCCTGGGGCACCGTCTTGTCCAGCGCCATCGCCCTGCTCATTGCCACCCCGGTAGCGCTGGGGACCGCTCTCTACCTGACCGAGGTAGCCCGCCCGAAGGTCAGCAGAACCCTGGGATGGCTGGTCGACCTGCTGGCCGCGGTACCCAGCGTGGTCTACGGCCTGTGGGGGGTGGCCTTCCTCGTTCCCCTGCTGGTCCCCTTCGAGCGGGGAGTGGACGGCTTCCTCGGCTTCATCCCCTTCCTCCACAGCCCCAACCAGACCTATGGGCGGTCAGTCTTCGCCGCCTCGGTGGTGCTGGCCATAATGATCCTGCCCATCATCGCCGCCATCTCCCGAGAGGTGCTTCGTCAGGTTCCTGGATCGGCCCGAGAAGCGGCTCTGGCGCTGGGTGCCACCCGTTGGGAGACCATCCGCATGGCCGTCCTGCCCCCGAGTCGCAGCGGCCTGATCGGCGCCATCATGCTCGGCCTGGGTCGCGCCATAGGCGAGACCATCGCCGTCGCCCTGGTGTTGTCGGCCTCGTTCAAGATCACCTTCCGAATCTTCCAACCGGGCGGCAACACCATCGCGGCCAACATCGCCACCAAGTTCGGCGAGGCCGGGGCCAACGGACGGGCCGCGCTGATCGCCTCCGGGCTCGTCCTGTTCGTGATCTCACTGGCCGTCAACCTGGCCGCCCGGCTGGTGGTCCGCAGGGGCGGTGAAGGGGTGCGGACCCGCCCGGCGCCCCCCGACCGGCTCCGCCGTCTCCGCCGCCTGCGGGGCGCGGGCCGCCGGCACCCGGGCCATCGACATCGTGGTTTGGTCGACTGGTCCATGAAAGGACTCATGGCCGTGGCGGTGGCGGTGGCCCTCGTGCCTCTGGTGGCCGTCCTGGCCTATACGGCCCACGCTGGGGCGAGGGATCTGTCCGGCTCCTTTCTGACTCATTCCATGCGGGGCGTTGGGCCGCTCGACCCGGCGGGTGGGGCATATCACGCCATCGTGGGCACGGTCGAGCAGGTCGGCATGGCCGCCCTGGTGTCCATACCGCTGGGCCTGTTGGTAGCCGTCTTCCTGGTCGAGCAGAGCGATCGCCGCCTGGCCGACTGGGTCCGCTTCGTCGTTGACGTGATGACGGGCATCCCGTCCATCGTGGCCGGGCTGTTCATCTTCGCCTTCTGGGTGCTCGGCCTTGGCCTGGGCTTCTCGGGACTGGCCGCGTCCCTGGCCCTGGCCGTGCTGATGCTCCCCATAGTCATCCGCTCGTCCGAGGAGATGATCAAACTGGTCCCATCGGACCTCCGTGAGGCGAGCTACGCCCTCGGGGTCTCCCGGTGGCGTACCGTGTGCTCTGTGGTGCTGCCCACTGCAGCCGCCGGCATCACCACCGGCGTGGTACTGGCGGTAGCCCGGGTGACGGGGGAGGCGGCGCCGCTGCTGCTGACCGCCTTCGGTTTCGACTCCATCAAGATCAACCCCTTCCACGGTCCGCAATCCAGCCTGCCGTTGTTCGTGTTCTCCCAGGCGACGTCGGCTTTCGCGGTGGCCGTCAACCGGGCCTGGGCGGCTGCACTCGTCCTGATCCTGATCGTGGTCGCCCTTACTGTCCTGGCCCGGGTAATCACCCGGCGCAATCGACTGGCGTGAGCGAGTCCGTGCCCATCAGCCCCTCCGCGTCGGTGACCCCCTGATGGCGAAGAGCATCGACGTGGAGGAGATGAGTGCCTGGTTTGGCGCCCACCAGATCCTGGAGAACGTCTCCCTGGCCATCACTGCCAGCCAGGTCACCGCCCTGATCGGGCCATCCGGATGCGGCAAGTCGACCTTCATCAGGGTCCTGAACCGCCTGCACGAAGTGGTGACCGGAGCCAGCATCACCGGCCAGGTCCGTCTGGACGGCCAGGACATCTACGCCGGAGGCCAGGACGCGACCGCCGTTCGGCGGACCATCGGAATGGTGTTCCAGCGGCCCAACCCGTTCCCCACCATGTCGATCCGCGACAACGTGGTGGCTGGCCTGCGGCTCAACGGAACGGTCTCCAACGCCGAGATGGACGACGTCGCTGAGCGGTCTCTGCGACTGGTCGGGCTGTGGGACGAGGTCCGTGACCGTCTGGGTAAACCCGGCGTTGGTCTTTCGGGAGGCCAACAGCAGCGTCTGTGCATCGCCCGGGCCATCGCGGTGAAGCCCGAAGTGCTGCTCATGGACGAACCCTGCTCCTCTCTCGACCCGTCCTCCACCCTGGCCATAGAGGACCTCATCGCCGACCTCAAGGGCCGCTACACGATCGTGATCGTCACCCACAACATGCAACAGGCAGCCAGGGTGAGCGATACCACCGCCTTCCTCACCATCACCGAAGCCGGCGAACCGGGCCGGCTGGTCGAGGTGGGCCCCACCTCTCAAATCTTCACCCGACCGTCCGATCCCCGGACGGAGGCTTACATCACCGGGCGGTTCGGTTGACCAACCTGGGGCACTTGTGCGCGTCAGCTCTCATATACGACACAAACGCGCACAAGTGCCCACCGGCCGCCCCGCCGGCCGCCCCGTCCAGCGACCGCGCCGGGCTGGCCGACAGCTTGACGGCTGCCCTGGCGACGAGGTGACCTTCTCAATCACCCCGGCCGTAGCCGCCACTCTGGCCCTCTCTGCCACCCTGGTCGGTGTCGCCATCGCCCTGGCTGTACTGGCCGTCGTGGGAGCCTGGATCAGCGGCCGGCACTTGGCCCGGGCGGGACTGGCCAAACGACTTGCGGTCCTGGCTGACCGGATGAGCGACAGCTCCGAGATTGGCCGCCGGATGCGCCTGGAACCCACCCTCTCCCTCCTCGATCGGGCCGCTGAGCGAGCCGCTGAGACCAGGAGCAATGTCCGGGCTGAGGCGACCCGCCTGGCCCAGGCCCTCGATGCCATGCCCCAGGGTGTGGTCATCTGCGACGACTCAGGCCGCGTCACCTTCCGCAATGCCAGAGCGGCCGCCCTGATGGGCGGCCGGCACACCGACGTCATCGCTGCCCAGGCGGTCGAGGAGCTCCTGGCCGCCAGCGCGGCAGGAACGCCGGCCGAGCGCACCCTAGACCTCTATGGCCCACCTCGCCAGACCCTCACCGTGCGGACGCATGCCATTGGCGACGAGTACAGGCCGCTCGGCGTGGTGGCTGTGCTCGACGACGTCTCAGAGCGCCGCCGACTGGACGCAGTGCGGCGCGACTTCGTGGCCAACGTCAGTCATGAGCTCAAGACGCCGGTGGGTGCGCTCGGCCTGCTGGCTGAGACGATTCTGGCCGAGGGCGAGCCGATGGTCATCCGGCGCCTGGCCAGGCGCATCGAGGACGAGGCCTTTCGGGTGAGCCGGATCATCGATGACCTGCTGGACCTGTCGCGCATCGAGGCCGAGGAGTCACCGCCGCGCGAGCCTGTCCCAGTGGCCCTGGTCATGGCCGACGCCGTGGAACGGGCTCGGGCGGGGGCCGAGGCCGCCGGTGTCTCCCTGGCTCTCGCTGAGCCACCTGAGGGCCTCTACGTCGTGGGGGACCGCCGCCAGCTGGTGTCGGCCCTTTACAACCTGGTCGAGAATGCCATCAAGTACTCCCCTCGCCACTCGTCGGTCGAGATATCGGCGAGAGTGGTCCCGTGCTCCCCGGAGGACCGCTCTGCCGCGGCTGGTGACATGGTTGAGCTGGTGGTGGCCGACCACGGGGTCGGGATCCCGGCCCGGGACCTGGAACGCATCTTCGAGAGGTTCTACCGGGTCGACCAGGGTCGCAGTCGCTACACGGGCGGCACCGGGCTGGGCTTGGCTATCGTTCGCCACGTGGCCAGCAATCATCAGGGAAGGGTGACGGTGGAATCGCGGGAGGGAGAGGGGTCTACCTTCAGGCTGCAAATCCCAGGCCGCTCGGGCCGCACTGGATGACCGATTAACAGGCCACTGTGCTGGTCGCAGAGGACGAGGAGTCATTCGTCGATGCCCTGGTCCTGGGACTCAAGCGAGAGGGGTTCCTGGTCGAGGTGGCTCGCGACGGTGCTGAAGCTCTCGACAAGTTCGATTCGGTTCGCCCCGACCTGGTCCTGCTCGACCTGATGTTGCCCAGGGTCTCGGGTATCGACGTGTGCCGGTCCATCCGAGCCCGCTCGACCGTGCCCATCATCATTGTCACGGCCAAGGGTGCCGAAATCGATACCGTGGTCGGCTTGGAGGTGGGTGCCGACGACTACGTCACCAAGCCCTACCGGATGCGGGAGCTGGTGGCCCGGATGCGAGCCGCCCTGCGCCGAGCACCGCGGCCTGACGAAGCGGGCGATGACCGGTTGGAGGCCATCGAGGTGGGCGAGGTCCGCCTCGACCCCAGCCGCCACGAGGTCGTCGTCCGGGGCCGGGAGGTCCAGCTACCGCTCAAGGAGTTCGAGCTGTTGGAGCTGCTGCTCACCAACGCCGGTCGGGTGCTCACCCGTGACACCCTGATCAACCAGGTGTGGAGTCCGCATTACGTGGGTGACACCAAGACCCTCGATGTGCACATCAAGCGGCTGAGGACCCGCATCGAGATCGACCCGGCCAGCCCGGTGCTCATCACCACCATTCGGGGCCTCGGTTACCGGTACGAGCTGGCCCGCACTACTACCCGGGCCCGCAGCACTGCTGACCAGGCCCAGGGACCCGGCTGATGGCCGAGACCCGTAAGGCGTTCCACGAGAGCCTTCACGAGCTCACCTCGGATGTCATCCGGCTGGGCGCCCTGGTGGTCGAGTCGGTCCAGCTGGCCACCGCCGCTCTGCTCGACGCCGACCTGGCCGAGGTGGAGCAGGTCATCGTGCAGGATCGACCCATCGACGCCCTCACTCACTCCATCGAGCAGAGCACCTACCTGCTGCTGGCCCGCCAGGCGCCCATGGCCACTGACCTGCGAGTCCTGGTAGCCATCCTGCGGGTCATCCACGAACTGGAGCGCACCGGCGACCTCATGGTCAACGTGGCCAAAGCCAGCCGGCGCCTCTACCCCCACGGCATCGGGCCCAAGCTACGGGGCCTGATCGACAGGATGCGCGAGCAGGCCACCATCCAGCTGCGCCTGGCCATGGATGCCTTCGCCGAGCTGGACCCAGTCAAGGCGGCTGCCCTGGAGGACATGGACGACGTCATGGACGACCTGCAAAAAGACCTCTTTCGCACCGTCCTGGGAGCCACCACCATCGACGAGGTGGCCATCCAGCGAGCCGTGCAGATAGCCCTGGTGGGCAGGTTCTACGAACGTACGGCGGACCACGCCGTCAACATCGGCGAGCGGGTCAAGTTCATGGTCACCGGTGACTTCCCGACCCCCGCCCCCGTAGGTGCCCGACCGACCACTCCCGATGGCTGAGGCGGGAACCGAGCGCACCGAACGCATCATCGAGCTCCTGCGAGAGCGCGGTGCCCGCCTGACCAACGCCCGGCGAGCGGTGATCGACGCCCTGGCCATGGCCCGCAGCCACTTGACGGCCGACGACCTGGGCGTCCTGGTCCAGCAGAGCGCTCCTGACATCCACATCTCCACCATCTACCGCACCCTCGACGCCCTCGAGCACCTGGGGTTGGTGGACCACGTCCACCTGGGCCACGGCCGGGCCATCTACCACCTCACCGACCAGCCCCACCAGCACCTGGTGTGCGAGGGGTGTGGGGCAGTGGTCGAGGTCCCTGACTCGACTTTCGCCCAGTTGGCCGACCAGCTCCGCCAGGGCTACTCCTTCACCATCCGGCCCAGCCACTTCGCAGTGCTCGGGCGCTGCGCCGACTGCGCTGGAGTGGGCAAAATAGCGTCGGATCACTAAGGCCTTTTTTGCCCACTTACACCGGTCGCGGCCCCGACGGGAGCTCTTCGAACCCGCACAGGGGTACCAGGGGCTCGGGGACCCGCAAGGCGCCCTCGGCGGTCTGGTGGTTCTCGAACAGGAACAGCAGTGTCCGGCCCACCGCGCAGGCCGTCCCGTTGAGGGTGTGGACCAGGCGGTTGGGTGCCCCCGCGTCGGCCCGGACCCGGGTGCCCAGCCGGCGGGCCGAGTAGTCGCCATAGTTAGAGCACGAGGTCAACTCCCGGTAGCGGCCCTCCGAGGGCAGCCACACCTCGATGTCGAACTTGCTGGCGGCCGCTGGCCCGAGGTCGCCGGCGGCCACGTTGACCACCCGGTAGGGAAGGCCCAGGGCACCCACGATGCGCTCCTGGATGGCCAGCAGGCGCTGGTGCTCGTCGAGCGAAGCATCGGGATCGGCGTAGGAGAACATCTCCACCTTGTCGAACTGGTGCACTCGAAACATCCCCCTCGTGTCCCGGCCGTAGGTCCCTGCCTCCCGGCGAAAGCAGGTGGACAGCCCGGCGTAGCGAAGGGGCAGATGGTCGGCGCCGAGGATCTCCTCCCGGTGCAGGCAGGCCAAGGGGATCTCGCTGGTACCCACCAGGAACAGCTCGGACCCGTCCACCTCGTAGACCTGGTTGCGATCGGTGGGGAAGAAGCCGGCCACCTCCATGGCCTCCTCTCGCACCAGCACGGGTGGCACCACCGGACAAAAACCCTCCTCCACCAGCAACTGGGTCACCCAGCGGACCAGGGCCAGCTCCACCAGGACGGCCTGTCCCATCAGATAGGCAAAACGGGCTCCGCTGGTACGGGCGGCCTTCTCGACCTCGACCACACCATGGCGCTCACCAAAGGAGGCATGGTCGAGCAACGGGACCGGGCCGCGCTCGCCCATCTCCCGTAGGACCTCGGCGTCCTCCTCGCCACCGTCGGGCACCGTGGGAGCGGCTGGGTTGGGCACCTGCAGGGCTAGCTCCCGGAGGTGGCTCTCGGCCTCGGCCAGGGTGGGCTGGAGGCGAGCCAGGGTGGCCTTGAGGGCGGTGGCCGCCGCGATGCGGGCTGGGCGCTGATCGGGGGCGGCCTGGGCGATCCCCCGGGAGGCGGCATTCTGCTCGGCCCTGGCCGCCTCGACCTCGGCCAGGAGAACCCGACGATGGTCGTCGGCGCTCAGCACGGCATCGATGAGGTCAGGAGTGCAGCGCTTGCGCTCGATACCGACCCGGTAGGCCGGCTCGTCGCGAAGGCGGCGGAGGTCGATCATCTACAGCTCACCGGCCCAGCCAGCGAGACAGGGTGGCCTGATCCACCGGCCCTCTCATCACGTCGGCCACCCTTCCGGTCGGACTGATCAGGAAGGTGTCGGGCAGGCCGGCCAGGTCATACCGACCGCCCGAGAGTATCCGATTGGGATCGACCACCACCGGGTAGGCGACGCCGCTGGTCCTGACGAGGGCGGACGCCGGGCCAGCACTGTCGGCCACGTCGACGCCGACGAAGGCCACCCGGCTGCCGGCCCGGCGCTGGGCTGCCGCCAGGGCAGGCAGCTCCTGGCGACAGGGCGGGCACCACGAGGCGAAGAAGTTGACCACCACCGGTCGGCCTCTCAGGCTGTCGAGGGACAAGGTTGACCCGCCCCTCAGTCGCGGGGCGGCGAAGTCAGGGGCCAGTCGGCCCACCCACCCGCGGTCCTGGGGCACCGCACTGTTGGGCGAAGGGGCTGAGCGACCCACGACTACCCCGAAGACCAGGGCAAAGATGACGACGATCGCCCCCGTGGCCACGGTGGCGCCCACGGCAGCCACCTGCCAGGCCGGTCGAGTACGGGCAGGGCTCAGAGCAGATGTACCAGCTGGTCGACAGCCATGGCCCCGAACAGCAGGGTCACATAGGTGATCGAGTAGCCGAAAAGCCGCATGGCGGCCTTGCTGGTGGCCTCCTTGCGCAGCTGGAGGGCAAAGCCCAGGAACACCGCCCCCAAGACGATGGCCGACACCAGGTAGATGAGGCCCATGTGAGCGACCGGGGCGAACACCAAGGAGATGACCCACAGGCCAACCGTGTAGATCAGGATCTGGCGGGAGGTGTGCTCGAAGGGCGCCACTGAGGGCAGCATGGGGACCCCAGCGGCTGAGTAGTCGTCCCGGTAGCGAACGGCCAGGGCCCAGAAGTGGGGAGGCGTCCACAGGAATATCACCGCGAACAACACGACGGGCGCCCAGCCCAGGCCGCCGGTCACGGCTGCCCAGCCAATCAGGACGGGCACGGCCCCGGCCGCCCCACCGATGACGATGTTCTGGGTGGAGGTTCGTTTGAGCCACAGGGTGTAGACGAAGACATAGAACAAGGTGGCGGCCACCGCCAGGCCGGCGCTGAGCGGGTTGACCAGCAGCCACAGCTCGACGAAGGCCACTACCTCGAGGGCTACCGCGAAGGCCAGGGCCCGGCCCGGCGTTACTACGCCGGTGACGAGGGGGCGGTTTCGGGTCCGGTGCATGACCTGGTCGATGTCCCGGTCGACGAACATGTTGATGGCATTGGCCCCCCCGGCGGCCAGAGTCCCCCCCACGAGAGTGGCCAGGACCAACCATCCCGACGGCAGGCCCCGAGCGGCCACCACCATGGTGGGCACGGTCGTGACCAGCAGGAGCTCGATGATCCGTGGCTTGGTGAGGGCCACGTATCCCCGGAGTCGGTCCGGCCCGGAGAACGATACGACAGGTTGCACGAGCCGACACTACGACGGCCAGCCCGCCACCTCAAAGCGGGGCACCGTTGCGGTCAGCTACTCACCGGTACAGCTGCGCGCAGCAACTCACACATCACACGTGTCGGCGATGCCGTCAATGTATCACTTAATGTGATACATTGACCACCATGACCCGGGCGGTGTCGGTTCGACTGGATGACGACGCACAGCGGGCACTGCGCACGCTGGAGGCTTCCGGTCTGACCCGCTCAGAGGCGATCCGCAAGTCAATTCGCGATGCTGCCCTGGCTCTGCGTCGCTATGAGGCACTCCGTGCCGAGGTGGCGGCGCTCGAGGCTGACGAGGCGGATCGTCGGGAGATGCAGGAGGTCGCCTCGCTGATGGAGACTCTGCGTGCAGAGGGGTGACGTCTTCCGGCTGCGACCACCGCGCCGGACCGGCCACCCGCAGCAAGGCCGACGTTTCGGCGTCGTCGTCCAAGCGGATGCCTTCCTGCCACGGTCTGTGATTCTGGTCGCTCCGACGTCTCGGGCGGCACGGCCGGCGACCTTTCGCCCGGAGATGGTGATCGAGGGTGAGACCACCTACGTCCTCATCGAGCAACTGGGGGCGGTCGACGTCAATCGCCTCGGTGATCACGTGGGCCACGCCAGCCCCGAGGAGATCTGGGGGATCGATGAGAGCCTCATGACCATCCTCGGACTCCGTTGACTCGGTTCCGCGTCAGGCCGCCGAGGCGTTTCCACGGCTTCGCTGGCGGTGGCGCCGGTAGAGCCTGCTGGCTGCGCCGACAATGCGAAGAGTGCCCGCCACCGCCATCGCCGTGACCCCCAGTGATTCACTGATCTCCCAGAGATGCTTGTCCAGGGGCACGTTCGCTGCTTTGTCGTCCCACCTACCCACCTCCCGGGGCGGGGGTGGAGGCTGGGGCTGGCGTCTGCGCAGGCGCGCTATGAGTTCGTCAAGCGCTTCGATCCGAGCATCGAGGTCGTAATCGCCAGCCGGAGTCCGCCTCACCCCTCGCCTGGCGCCGCTCCCATGGCATCGACACAGGTCAGCTCGGCGGTGGCTTCGGTGCCGCACTGCTCGCATCGGTCCACGTGGCGCCAGGAGCGCAGCAGCCGGGTCCCAGCCTGATTGAGCACCACCGTGAATGCCTCTGAGGCCTGGTCGAGCTCGAGCGCGAAGTAGGGCTGCCAGGCGCTGGCCGGAGGGGGAATGTCCAGACTGGAGCCCCTGGGCACCCGCCGAAAGCGATGGCGTTCGGCGTCGAACAGCCAGGTGCTGTTGCACGACTCGATCACCAATGGGGCACGACGAGGCGACCTGGCGCTTCGCCGGGCCAAAATGTCGACAAGCTCCAACGAACTCTCCGTCCACCCGGCCTGCTCGGCCCCGCAGCGCCCCGGCCGGGGCGCCTGGCTGGGGGGTCGACCTGTCCATCATCCCTCCTTCGGAGCTTCCATCCAAGGGCGATTGCGTGTCGATCTGGTGACGATTGCCCACCTCGGGGAACCTCCGCCTGGCGGCACGGCGGTCCCCGCCTGGCGGCATGGCGACTGATCGGTCACCATCTTGGGCATGGCCAGCCGAATCCTGCTCGTGGAAGACGACGAGCGAATCCGTACATCCCTGCGCCTGGCCCTGGACGACGAGGGCTACGAGGCGGACGAGGCGGCCAGCGGCGAAGAAGCCCTAGAGGCGTTCGCCCGCCGGCCGGCCGACGTCGTACTGATCGACATCATGCTGCCGGGCATGGACGGCTTCGAGTGCTGTCGAGCCCTTCGCCGGGTCAGTGCCGTCCCGGTGATCATGGTGACCGCCCGCTCCGACACCCACGACGTGGTGGCCGGCCTGGAGGCGGGGGCAGACGACTACGTCACCAAGCCGTTCATGATCAAGGAGCTGGCCGCTCGCATCCGAGCCCTGCTGCGCCGGGCCAAGGCAGCCGATCCCGGCTCCGCCCCCCTGGCCTTCGGCGACCTGGAGATCATGCCTGACCAGGGCCTGGTACGCCGCAGCGGCGAGGAGGTCCATCTGACCCGCACCGAGTTCCGCCTGCTGTGCGAGCTGGCCGCCAATCCGGGTCGGGTGCTCTCGCGCGAACAGCTCCTGGAACGAGTGTGGGGTTACGACTATTTTGGTGACGGCCGTCTGGTGGACGTCCACGTCCGTCGGCTTCGCACCAAGGTGGAGCACGACCCGGCCAACCCCCGCCATGTGGTCACGGTACGGGGTCTCGGCTACAAGGTGGTGGCCTGACGCTGGGCGTCCTGACTTCGTGCCCCAGCCGAACGCCATGAGGCCCCGGCGCCGATTGCGCCTCGGGCTGCGGGCCAGGGTCACGGCCGCCTTCGCCCTCGGAGCACTGGTCCTGTCGGCGTCCATGTCGATCATCACCTATGCAGCTGCCCGTCAGTCCACCCTGGCCAACCAGAGCGCCGCCGTCCTGCGCCAGGCCTACGTCAACGCCGCCCTGGTTCGCAGCACCCTTCGCTCGCCGGGCGCCGACATCGTTGGGTTGTTGGGTTCGCTGGACACCGTGCCGGGGTCCAACTCGGTGCTCTACGACCGGGGACGTTGGTACGCCACCTCGCTCGGCGTGGGCCAGGATGCCATCTCCCCGGCCATGCAGGACCTGGTGGTCACCCATGGCGCGCCAGCGCGCCAGTACCACCAGGTGGGGGGCGTGCCGCAACTCGAGGTGGGCCTACCCGTGCCCGAGGTGGGCGCCGCCTACTTCGAGGTCTTCTCCCTTCAGGATCTGCAACGCACCCTTCGGATCCTGGCACTGTCGCTGGCCGGGGCGGCCCTGGCCACCACCGTGGGCGGCGCCGTGCTGGGCCGGTGGGCCAGCGGCCGGGCTCTGCGGCCACTGGGCGAGGTGGCCGAGGTGGCCGCCGCCATTGCCGGGGGACGTCTCGACACCCGCCTGGAGACGGCTGACGAGGCGGATCTGGCCACCCTCGCCTCCTCCTTCAACCAGATGGCCGACAACCTGCAGGCCCGCATCGAGAGGGAAGCCCGGTTCACCTCCGACGTGAGCCACGAGCTGCGCTCCCCGCTCACCACCCTGGCCACCTCGCTGGGGATCATCCAGTCCCGCCGCCAGGAGCTGCCCGAGCGGTCCCGCCAGGCCCTCGACCTCCTGATAGCCGAGATGAGCCGCTTCCAGCACATGGTCACCGACCTGCTGGAGATCTCCCGCTTTGATGCTGGGGCGGCCGAGCTGTCGCTGGACGAGGTGCCCCTTGACGAGGTGGTGCGCCAGGCCGTGCGAGTCACCCGGGCACCAGACGTCCCGGTGGAGATCGGCCCCGGGGCCACAGCCCTCGTTGTACGGGTGGACAAGCGCAGGATCGAGCGGATCATCACCAACCTGGTCGACAACGCGTACACCTACGCAGGGGGCGCCACCATGGTGGGAGTGGAGGCCCACGAGGGACAGGTCCGCCTGGTGGTGGAGGACGCCGGCCCCGGCGTGCCGGCCGAGGACCGCCGCCGCGTGTTCGAGCGCTTCTCTCGGGGGTCGACCGGTGGCCGCCGGGGCGACGGGGAGGGCACCGGATTGGGTTTGGCCCTGGTCACCGAGCACGCCCACTTACATGGCGGTCGGGCATGGGTCGAGGACCGCCCGGGCGGAGGGTCTCGTTTCGTGGTCGAGCTCCCGGCATCCGGCCCATGACCAGGCGCCGCACCAGGTGCCGGTCCGGGCACCGGATCAGGCGCCGGGCGTACCTGGTTGCTGCGATCCTCGCCCTGACCCTCCTGTCGGGGGCATGCGGCATACCGGCCAGCTCCGCCCCCCAGGCCCTCTCCCGGGGGAATGTTCCCTTCGGACTCCTGTCGCCCTCGGCCACCAGCCCCCGGGCCAATCCCAGCAGGCCCCAGGCGGCGACGGTGGTCTATCTCCTCCAGGCCGGCCACCTGGTACCGACTGTGCGCAGCGTGGATGCACCCCTGTCGCTGCAGAAGGTCCTCGGCGCCCTGGTCCAGGGACCGACTGACAGCGAGACCACCTCGGGCCTCCAGAGTGCCATCAGTAGTCAGGCCCAGCTCACTGCCACCGGGGTTTCGGGCGGCGTGGCAACCATCGACCTGGGGAGGGCCTTCGGGCGGATCGGGGGGCGGGAGCAGATCCTGGCCGTGGCCCAGGTGATCTTCACCGTCACCAACCTTCCGTCGGTGACGGGAGTCACCTTTACCGATGCTGGTCAGCCGGTGGACGCGCCAGCAGGTGACGGAACGCTCACCTCGGGCCCCCTGGTGCGCCAGGACTTCGCCACCCTGGCCCCGCCCTGAGCCCCGAAGTTGCGGCCAACGAGGCCCCTACCAGGCTATTCGGGCCGAGTCGGCCCACAACCGCTCCAGCTGGTAGTAGCGGCGAGCCTCGTCCAAGAAGATGTGAACGACGAAGTCGCCGAAGTCCAGCAGCACCCACCGGGCGTCGTTCAGACCCTCGATCCGAAGCGGGGCAGCACCCCCCGCTTCCTTGACCCTGGCCTCGACCTCCTCGGCCATGGTCCGTACCTGGCGGGTGTTGAGGCCGCTGGTAATGACGAAGGCATCGGTGATGGCCAGGATGTCACTGACATCCAGCAGAAGGGTGTCTTGTCCCCCCTTGTCCGCCGCGGCCCGGGCGGCGGCAACGGCCCACTCCCGGGTCTGGTCGGGCGAGAGCGCGCCAGCTCGCTCCCTGTCGGCCGACCTCGTGTGAGCGGTCATCCGGTCATCGCTCATCAGCGTACAGACCGACCCGCCGGATGTGTCGGATCGCCGCCTCGGGGACGAGGAAATCCAAGGGACGTCCGTCAGCCGCCCGGGCCCGCAGGTCGGTGCTGGAGATGTCCAGGGCTGGTATCTCCACGGTCATCGTCCGCCAGCCCAGCGCCTCCAACTTTGCCGAGAGCCGGCCCACCGACGCCCCCGGCCGGTTCACCACCACCAGGGTGGCCAGTTCCCGGCAGGCCCCGACCCGCTCCCAGGTGTCCAGCTGGTCAGCAACGTCGGCCCCCACGATGAGGAACAGCTCGGCTCCCGGACAAGAGCATCCCAGGGTCTCTAGAGTGTCGGCTGTGTAAGAGGGCCCACCTCGTGCGATCTCCAGATCGCTGGCCTCCAGCCCGTCCTGGTCGGCCACCGCGGCCGCCACCACCGCCAGGCGATCGGCCGGGGTCGCCAACGGACCAGCCGCCCGCTGCCAGGGCTGGCCGGCCACCACCAGTAGGACCCGATCCAGATCCAGGGCGTGGCGGGCATTTACCGCGGCCACCAGATGACCCACGTGCACCGGGTCAAACGTCCCGCCCAAGACTCCGATGCGAGGCCCCCCTCCCGGACGGGCAGTCATTCCGGGCCGCCTCCCGGGCCGGCTGTCACCGTCCGACCAGGCGGGCGACCACCGGGGCGAACGCCTCCATCTCGGCGTCGTGGACCACCCAGTAGGACAGGCCGTACTCCTCCCGACGGGCGAGAATGGTGTCACAGACCTGCTCGACCGTCCCGGCCAGGACCACGGGGGCCTCTGCTGCCGCCTCAGGGGTCAGCCCGAACAGCGGCGCCATGAACTCGACTCGCTCGGGCCCACCGGAGCCGACGTGGGCGACGAAGGTGAGGCACTGGAGCTCGAGGTCGCAGAAGCGTTCACCGGCCGCCTGGCGGATCCAGCCCAGGCGCTCCCGGTAGCGCTCGGGGAGAGCCGACGCCGCCGTCTCGGGGCCCACCCTGCCGGTCGCCAGACTGGGGTTGACTCCCACCACATCGGCCTCAGCAGCAGCCAGGGACAGGACGCCGCGACTTCCCCCTCCCACCACCACGGTTGGGCCAGACGCCAAAAATGGCCTGGGAAGGCCCTGGGCTCCCCGCACACGATAGTGAGAGCCCTCCACGGTGGCCGAGCCCTTCGACCAGAGGGCCTTCATGATGGCCAGCGCCTCGGCCAACCGCGCCACCCGCTCCCCCGGCCCGTCGTAGTCGAGTCCCGCTTCGTCGTAGTCGCTGCGCTTCCAGCCGGCACCGAACCCTGCTTCCACCCGGCCCTCGCTGCACAGGTCCAAGGTCGCGATCTCCTTTGCCAGCACCACCGGATGGCGGTAGTCGTTGTCGAACACCAACGAACCGACCCGCAGGGTCCGGGTGGCCTCGGCCGCCACCGTCATGGCCACCAGGGGCCCCCACTGGTCTCCCAGGTGGTCGGGCAGGTAGAGGGTCGAGTAGCCGAGATCCTCCACCCGGCGGGCTCGTTCCCGCCAGGCCCCGGGGCTGTCGGCCTTGCCCGACTGGACCGCGAAGCGCAGGGGCGGCATCGCACGCCGAGCCTACCGGTGGCGCCTGCGGCCGGGGGCGGCCGATCGTGGGTGGGCGAGGGGGTCACGGTGGGGAGACTCCCTTTTCGCTGAGTATCTTGGTGGGATGGCTGCGCTGGCGTGGAATCCTGAGAGCTGGCTGGCCCATCCGGCCGTCCAGCAGCCCGATTGGCCCGACCAGATCGAGCTGCAGGCCGCCATTGCCGAGTTGGCCACCGTGCCCCCGCTGGTCTTCGCCGGGGAGGCGCGCCGGCTCACCGAGGCCCTGGGCGAGGTGGCTGCCGGACGGGCCTTCCTGCTCCAGGCCGGGGACTGCGCCGAGTCGTTCACCGAATTCACCGCCGATGCCATCCGGGACAAGCTCAAGGTCATCCTGCAGATGGCGGTGGTGTTGACCTATGCGGCCGGGGTGCCAGTGGTCAAGGTCGGTCGCATTGCCGGACAGTTCGCCAAGCCCCGGTCGGCCCCTACCGAGCGGGTGGGAGCCGACGACCTGCCGTCCTTTCGGGGCCACATGGTCAACGACGACGCTCCCACCGCCGAGGCCCGGGCGCCGGCCCCGGGACGATTGCTGGCCGCCTACCACCAGTCAGCCTCCACCCTCAACCTGTTGCGGGCCTTCACCACCGGCGGCTTCGCCGACCTGTCCCAGGTCCACAGCTGGAACCAGGAATTCGTGGCCGCCAGCGCCGAGGGACGACGCTTCGAGGCCATCGCCGGTGAGATCGACCGGGCCCTTCGCTTCATGCGGGCCTGCGGGATCGATCTGGACCGGGAGGCCACCCTGCACCAGGTGGAGTTCTGGACCAGCCACGAGGCCCTGGTCCTGGCCTACGAGCAGGCCCTCACCAGGCAGGACTCCCTGACCGGTGACTGGTATGACTGCTCGGCTCACATGCTGTGGGTGGGCGAGCGTACCCGGGCGCCCGATGGCGCCCACGTGGAGTTCCTCTCCGGCGTGCACAATCCGCTGGGCGCCAAGCTCGGTCCCACGGCCACGCCTGAGGAGGTGGTCAGCCTGTGCGAGCGACTGGACCCCTTGCGGGCGCCGGGCCGTCTCACCCTCATCGCCCGCATGGGGGCGGCCCGGGTGACCGAGGACCTTCCTCCGCTGTTACGGGCGGTAGCGGACGCCGGCCACCCGGTGACCTGGGTCTGCGACCCGATGCACGCCAACACCTTCGTCAGCCAGAGCGGGCGCAAGACTCGTCGCTTCGACGATGTGCTGGCCGAGATAAGGGGATTCTTCGCGGCCCATCGGGCCGAGGGTACGTGGCCGGGCGGGGTCCACGTCGAGCTCACCGGCGAGGACGTCACCGAGTGCCTGGGCGGAGCCGAGGACATCCTGGAGGAGCAGCTGGAGCTGCGTTACACCACCCGGTGCGACCCCCGCCTCAACGCCCGCCAGGCCATCGACCTGGCCTTTCGGGTGGCGGAGCTGCTCAGGGCCTGACCGACAAGCCGCCCGAAGGGCCTTGGCTGGTCGGAACAGGAGGACAGTCCCGCCGGAGGCGCGACTACGCAGTCGGGGGATACTTGGGGGGCAGACCCCCCCCAAGTGTGAAAGCCCCCCGAGTGATGCAATAATGCTCCCCCGACGACGTTCATCGCCGCGAGCCAGCTGTCCCAGCGCGGGAGGCACCGGCCGCCGACTCGAGGAGGCAGGGTGCTCATTACACAGTTGAGAAGGCGGCGCCACGGATGGGGACGTGATCCATTTGGCCCGAGGAGGGTCGTCTCCGCGGTGGCTATAGTCGCCCTGACGGCAGTAGCTGTCGGTGTCCCGGCCAGAGCAGGGATGGCGGCCGGCGCGGGCGGCGGGCTCGCGGTGGTGTCCAACCAGGGTGGCCTCCTCGGCGGCCTCGGTCAGGGCCTGGGGTCGCTCTTGAACGGTGCGGTCAAGACCATGACGGGCGCGGGCGGATCGACAGGCGGGGGCGGGTCGGCCGCCAACAACCCACCTCCGGCTCCCCACAGCCCGCCATCGAGTGCCGTCGTCGAGAGCCCACCCAGGGCAGTGAGCCAGGCCCCGGCCGGTCCCAATCCCTACCGGGCGTTCTCGAGGGGCTACGACATCTCCTGGCCCCAGTGCGGGTCGCCCTACCCGCCTCAACCCTTCAACATGGCAATCATCGGCATCAATGACGGACGATCCTTCACCGGCAATCCGTGCCTGTCCAGCCAGGCCCGCTGGGCCGCCCAGGGGGCGCCCAGCTCCTACATGAACGTCAACGCCCCGCCACCGGGGCCGCCCAACAGCCACGATCAGAACGGCCCGGCCGGGAAGTGCTCAGCCGCCAACCCGGCCTGTCTGGCCTACAACTACGGCTACAACGCCGCTGTGTACTCGGTGTCCTATGCCAACGCCTCAGGGGTGCAGGGCCACCGTTGGTGGCTCGATGTCGAACTGGTCAGCTCGGACGACACCTATTGGACCTCCAACCAATCAGTCAACGCCAGCGCCATTGCTGGGGCTATCGCCGGACTGCAGGCAAGGGGCATGAACGTCGGCATCTATTCCACGTCGTACCAGTTTCGTCTGATTGCCGGAGGATTCTCGCCCCGGCTGCCCGTGTGGGTCGGGGGCGCCCCCAGCTCCAATCCTGGCTCCGAGTGCGGCCCGAGCTTCGGCTTCGGCGGAGGACCCGTCTGGTTCACCCAGTTTGGCGCCGGCGCCTTCGACGGCGACTACTCCTGCTAGTAGGCCCTTCCAGCACGGA
>QHCF01000045.1 GCA_003244275.1 Acidimicrobiales bacterium | reverse complement strand
CCGAGAACCCGGGGACGTGGGTGTTCACCTTGGCCGCCACCACGTGAGCCAGCACCAACGCTCCCAGCACCACCACCCGGGCCACGATCCAGCCCGGCAGGGCGGCAGCCAGGTCCCGCCCGGCCGCGCTCACGGTCGGTAGCGGATAAGACCAGGATGCTCGAAGTACTGGGTCTTGATCTTGAGCAGCCGGTCCATGTGGGGGCGGGCCTGGGCCAGGCGGTCACCCAGGGCCGTGCACTTGGTGCCGAAGGTGGAGTAGTTCGGCGACCACACCAGCCAGATGGTGTGGGTGGGTCCGGCCCGCTCGAGCAGCATCTGCGTGAAGGGGATCGTGCTGGCGGCGTGGTTGCGGTCGGCGTAGTCGACCCAGTCGACCCGTTCCGGCGCACCTCCGCTGGGGAAGGTGAGCTGCACCAGCCCGTCGGCGGGCAACAGGCGGCTGACGCTGGGGCCGAGCTGGTCGGGGCAGTAGGCCACAACGTCGCCGGGACGGGCCTGGGCGGCCAGGAGGGCTGCCACCTTGGGAGCGCTGGTGCGGTCGCCGACCGCGTTGGGGATGATGGCGATCAGGCCCAGCACCGCGACCGCGGCGAGGATTCCCCCGTAGACCCGGGGGTCGGCGAACCTGGTGGTGCCCAGGGCCACCAGGAGCAGGACGAAGGGGAACAACACCGACGCATAACGAGCGGCGAAGGCCGACTGGGCCAAAAAGCTCGCGAGCATCGCCACTCCCAAGGTGCCAAACCCGGCCACTGCCAGCATTCGGCCCTCGGGCCGGGTGCGCAAGTCGAGCTCGATGCGTCGGCCGTCGATGGGCCGGCCGAACAGCGCCAGAAGGATCAGGACCCAGCTGAGCAGACCCAGGACGAAGCCAGGGTCCCAGAACCCGCCAGCGAACTCGAAGACGGTGTCGAACAGGACCCTGGGGCTGGCCGCGCCCGCCCAGGGCGTGCCCGTGTGGCGCAGCTGGAACAAGAACGACGGGATCCACGGCAGGAACATCGCGCACCCGACCGCCATGGCCATCGCCGCCCGTCGAGCCTCCTGCCGGCCGGCCGGACCGGCGGGCCCGCGGAGCGCCCGGTGGGCGACGACCGCTCCCGCCACCATCAACAGATAGAACGACCAGTAGTGGGTGTAGAGGAGGAGGGCGGTGGCAATGGCCACCGCGATGGCCCGCGACCACGAGAAGCGCTGCAGCAGGTCGTCCAGGGCCAGCCAGCCTGCCAGGGCCAGCAAGGTGAGCAGCGAGTACATGCGGGTCTCGGTGCCGAATCTCACCGCGAACGGCGACGCCGCGAATAGCACCAGGGCGGCTGTCGCCACCCTGGTGCCGCCCAAGCGCCGACCGGCCACCCAGACAAGGGGGATCGCCGCCACCGCTAACAACCCGGAGAGGGCACGTACGGCGATGGTCCCATCGCCGAACAGAGCCATCCACCAGTGCAGCAGCAGGTAGTAGAGCGGCGGTGCCCCGTCGTGGCGGAGAGCATCGGGCAGGCTACGGAGCGGGAGTCGGGCGATGTTGACCGACAGCGCCTCGTCGAGCCACAGGTGGGACCGGGCCGTGAAGCGCAGCACCACGCCCGCCGCCACCGCCATGGCGATGGCTACCTGCCAGGCACTGGGACGTCGCCGGCCGTTCAGGGCCGCGCTGGCAGCGGCATCACCGCCCGCCTCGCCTTCGGCCAGCTCCTCGCCACCGCTTCGTCGGGGGACGCTGGCATCGATGTGCACGGGCCGTACGGTAACCGGCCTCTGTCCCCGGCCCAGTTGATCAGCTCGGGCGAGGGGGCAACCGCTGCGAACCTCGAGGAGGACCGCTGGGCACGGTCTGCAGGTCGTCTTCCAACGCATCGTCGGGTTCGGGCTGACCGGCAAGAGGGGCCTCGGGCAGGGCGTCGCCCGCCCTGGCCTCACCCACAGCGGCCGGGCCCCGGCGGTAGACGAACACGGCCAAGCCGAGTCCGACGAGGGTGAGCAGCCAGGCACCCAGGTCGACCGGGGTGTTCCCGTAGTGCAGCCGCACGTGCTTCGACGTGGGGATGACCACCATGAGGTTGGGCGTGACCCGCCAAGGCCCCTTGGCCCCCGACGCCTGCCAGTTGGGGAAGTAGGAGACCTTGACCAGCACCGGCGACCCGGTGCGGTCCACGTCGAAGGACAGGCTGTTGTCGCCCTGGCGGATGTTGGCCACCTGGGCGGCGGCTACCGGCTGGGGCGCGGTGGCGCCGAGCGAGACGGTGGACCCGACGACCTTGGTCTTGCCGTTGGCGGCGGAAGTACCCGGTCCAGACGACACCGCCACCCGGGGCCAGTCCTTGGGGCCCGAGGAGGCGAGGAGCTGGTCGCGCCGGGCGGGGTCGTTGAACCAGTTGACGGCCATGTCGAGCCATCCCGCAGAGCCCGACTTCGCACCGGTGAGCACGGCCGGCTTGACGGTCAGCGGCGTAACCAGCTCGGACCCGGCCACCTCGAACACGTGCCAGGCCCGGCTCTGGGCAACCTGGTGGAGGTCGGGGTCGGCCTGGGCCTGGCTGACGGCATCAGGCGAGAAGGCCATGTAGTAGCGGGCGCCCAGGAGCTGAAGGTTGCGCACGCCGGCGGCCACGTCGAGGCTGCGATAGGGCAGGTCGCGCATGGGGTTGGACGGCGCCTTGGAGAGCTGGGCGGCGGTGAGGAAGTGGTAGGGCACGGTGGCCGACGACTCGAAGTAGAGGCCCTCCATCGAGTCGATGCAACCCTTCGTCCAGTAGGGCAGGAGCATGAGCGCCATTGGGGTGCCGAAGCGGTCGAGGCTCGAGTCGTACTCCCAGTGGGCCCGGCCGCAACCGGTGGTCCTGCCCACCTCCGACATGGTGTCGACGATCGCCTTGTACTCGGGGTAGGCCGTCTTGCCCTCGTAACCGCTGTAGTTCCATTTGGCCCACGCCGGCAGGAAGCTCGACTCCGGGCTGGAGGGCGACGGCGCCCACGACGGCAGGACGCCGAGGGGGGCACCGACGAAGATCCACGCCGCCAGCGCCGCCACCGCCGGCGCGGCCAGGCTCACCTGACGAGGCGGGTGATCAGGGTCGACGGCCAGCAGGCGGCTGATGAGGCCCGCCGTCTCGGCCACGGCCACGCCGGCCAGGAGGAAGACCGACAGGTACCAGAAAGGGAGGGCCCGGGCGTTCCACAGGCGGGCCTGAGGGGCGGCCACGAACACCGCGGCGGAGGCGGCCGCCAGGCCGACAAGGGCTAGGCCGGTGCGCCGGCGGTAGACGATCGACGCCACCGCCCCTACCGCGGCCATGGCGACGATGCCCCTGATATTGTGGGGAACGAGGTTCTTGGAGTAGTCGGTGAGCTTCTCCCAGCCCATGTTGTTGCTGTAGGGAAGCCGGAACAGGAACGGCACGCTCCAGAAGGCAGCCAGCAGGGCCCCGATGGCAATGACGGTGGCCCAGACCTTGGCCCGGGCCACGCTGGGGCGCAGCACGAGGAGGATGGCCGCCCCGCACAGGGCGAACAGGGTGGGCAGCAGGTGGCTGAGCCCGGTGAGGGCTAGGAGCACCGCGGCCAGGGCCCGGTAGCGCCCGGTGTCGATAACCTTGGCCATCACTCCCAGGAACACAAGGGCCAGCGACAGGCTGATGGAGAAGGAGAACTCACCCGCCAACGTGGACGCGATGTTGCCTCCGTAGATGGTGAAGCTCCAGCTGCCGCCTCCCGAGGAGAACCCCGAGTAGAAGAGGAAGGGAACGGTGGCCACGCCCAGCAACACCGGACCGGGGAAGCGCATCCCCGACAGGCGCCCGAAAGCCCAGGCCGCCACCGGCAGGCTCAGGATGCCCAGCACAGTGACGAACTTGAAGGCGACCGTGTAGGGCAGGACGAAGCTGGCGACGGCGATGAGGAAGGCGGG
>QHCF01000096.1 GCA_003244275.1 Acidimicrobiales bacterium | reverse complement strand
GCTGGCGGGTACCCGGCCGCCTCGGGCTGGCATCATGTGAGATCGACCTCAAAGACGACTCAATGACACCGCCGTCGGGCCCGGAGCATCTGGTCCGGGCGGTGGTGGCACGTGCCTGGCACAAGGTCTTCGAGGACCGCATCTTGGGACTGGCCGCCGAGGCAGGGTTCTGGGTCTTGCTCTCACTGCCCTCGCTGCTCTTGGTGCTCTTCGGGTCGTTCGGCTACCTCCACGGCGTCCTGGGGCCGTCGGAGATCGCGAAGATCCATGACGACGTCCTTCGTGCGGCGCGCGACGTGCTCACACCCGGCACGGTCGACAGTGATGTGGCTCCCTTGGTCGACCAGATCCTCAAGCGCGGGCACCCGGAGGTGATCTCGGTCGGATTCGTGTTGTCGCTTTGGACCGGCTCGACCGCGATAAACGCCTACCTCAACACGATCACGGTGGCCTACGACATGCGCGGGTTGCGGGGAGCCCTGCGCAGCCGCGCCGTTGGCCTTGGCCTTTACCTGGTTGCGGTCGTGGTCGGGATCGTGATGCTTCCAGTGCTCACCCTCGGCCCGAATCTATTGGTCAGCCTGGCCCCGACCGACCTGTCCGAGGACGTCTCGACACTCGTCCACATCGTGTACTGGCCACTTGCCGCCCTCGGCTCGGTGGCTTTCGTGGCCACGTTGTACACCGCGTGCCTTCCGGTTCGGGTGCGATGGCGACGAGCCTTGCCGGGCGCTGTCGTGGCCATGGGCCTGTGGCTGCTCGGCAGCTACGCGGTGAGGGCCTACCTGACCTCCAGCGTCCGCACTCGGAGCGTGTACGGCTCGCTCGGGGCTCCGATCGCGGCGTTGCTGTTCTTCTACATGACGGCGCTGGCGGTCCTGATCGGCGCCGAGATCAACTCCGCGATCGACTCGATACGACCCGAGGCAAGCACCACCGAGGGCCGGGAGATGTCGCGCCGCAAGCGGCTGGAGAAAGAGCTGGGGCCCTCCGACACCTAGAGGCCCCGGGCATGCACGGGCAGTGGGCCGCCCGGCCGTTACCTTGGCTCGGGTGCTCGCCGCCAAGGACATCTGCTACAGCCGGGGTGGGCAGGTGATCCTCGATCGGATCTCGCTGTCGGTGGGTGCGCGCACCCGCTTGGGGGTCGTGGGCCCCAACGGCATCGGGAAGTCCACGTTGCTGCGGATCCTGGCCGGGCAGCTGACCCCTGAGTCCGGGGTCGTTTCGCGGGCGCCGGCGTCGCTTCAGGTGGGCTATCTCGGCCAGGAGCCAGATGCGCGCCCAGGCGAGAACCTGTTCGACTACCTGGCGCGGCGAACGGGCGTCGCCCAAGCGGAGGCTTCCCTCGACCAGGCCACCTCGGCCATGGCCGAGGGACGACCCGCTGCGATCGAGGCCTACGGCGAGGCGCTGGAGGCCTACCTGGCGCTCGGTGGTGACGACTTCGCCTCCCGGGCGGCCTCCGTGTGCGCGGATCTTGGCTTGCCCGCGGACCGCCTCGGCGTGGACGTTGGTGAGCTGTCGGGCGGGCAGGTGGCGCGCGCCGGACTGGCGGCGGTCGGCTTGGCGCGCTTCGACGTGTTCTTGCTCGACGAGCCGACCAACGACTTGGACTTCGCCGGCTTGGACCAGTTGGAGGGCTTCCTGCAGGCCCTGCCGGGGGCGGTGGTGGTGGTCTCGCACGACAGGGCGTTCCTCGACCGGGCGGTGCAGCGGATCCTAGAGATCACCGAGCAGGACCATCGCGGCGTCGAGTACGCCGGGGCGTGGAGCGAGTATGTGGAGCGCAGGGCCTTGTCACGCAGCCAGAAGAGCGCCGCGTACGAGGAGTGGAGGGCCGAGCGCGCCCGGTTGAACGAGCGCATCCGAACCCAGCGGTCGTGGTCCGAGCAGGGCGTGCGCAAGGCGGCCAGGAAGCCCAAGGACAAGGACAAGGCACAACGGGACTTCCGGGTTAACCGCACCGAGAAGCAGGCGTCCAGGGTTCGCATCTCCGAGAACGCCCTCGCGCGGCTACCGACGTTGGAAAAGCCGTGGGAGGGGTGGCAGCTCCACCTCGACCTCGCCGCGTCCGAGCGCAGCGGGGACGTCGTGGCGCGCCTCGACGAGGCGGTGGTCCACCGGGGCGGTTTCACCCTCGGTCCGGTCAGCCTGGAGGTCGGGTGGGCCGACCGGGTTGCGATCATGGGGCCCAACGGCGGAGGCAAGTCGACGTTGCTCGCCGTCCTGCTAGGGCGTGTTGCACTGGCGGCGGGCACGGCGTGGATGGGCCCGTCGGTCAAGGTCGGGGAGCTGGATCAGCGCCGGGTGCGCCTCGGCGGCACCGCCACCCTGCTCGATCGCTTCGTCGAAGACTGTGGCGTGCTGCCCGAGGAGGCCAGGAATGTGCTCGCCAAGTTCGGGCTGGGGGCTGGCGAGGTCCTCCGATCCGCGGAGCGGCTCTCGCCTGGCGAGCGCACCAGAGCGATCCTGGCTGCCCTCATGGTCAAAGGGACCAACTGCCTGGTGCTCGACGAGCCGACCAATCACCTCGAC
>QHCF01000130.1 GCA_003244275.1 Acidimicrobiales bacterium | reverse complement strand
CGCGTGTACGAGATGGGCCGGGTGTTTCGCAACGAGGGGATCTCACCCCGCCACAATCCCGAGTTCACCATGCTCGAGCTCTACCAGGCCTACGTCGACTACACCGAGATGATGGTCCTCACCGAGGAGCTGGTGGCCTACCTGGCCACCGAGGTACGGGGCTCGGCGGTGATCACCTATGGCGGCCGGGATCTGGACCTCACGCCGCCGTGGCGCCGGGCCACCCTGACCCAGCTGGTTGAGGAGACGGCCGGGCTCTCGGTCGATGTGGGGATGGGTCTGGAGGACCTGCGGGTGGTGGCCAGGAGCGCTGGGGTGGAGGTGGAGGAGTCGTGGGGACCGGGCAAGCTGGTCCTGGAGGTGTACGAGAAGACCACCGAGGCTTCCCTGTGGGGACCGGTCTTCGTGTGCGACTATCCCCGGGAGGTCTCGCCCCTGGCCCGCGACCACCGCAGTCGGCCCGGCCTGGTGGAGAGGTTCGAGCCGATCGTGGCCGGCCGGGAGCTGGGCAACGCCTTCTCGGAGCTGGTGGACCCCGATGAGCAGAGATCCCGGTTCGAGGCCCAGGCGGGGCAGCGGGCGGCCGGGAACGCCGAGGCCATGGGGATGGACGAGGACTACGTGCGGGCCCTGGAGTACGGCCTGCCCCCTACCGGCGGCCTGGGGATCGGCATCGACCGCCTAGTCATGTTGCTGGCTGATGTGGCCAACATCCGGGAGGTCATCGCCTTCCCCACCCTGCGGCCGCTACCCGGCGGGTAGCTCGTCGAGGGCTCAGACCCCAAGGGCTCAGACCCCAAGGGCTCAGACGCCAAGGGCTCAGACGCCAAGGGCTCAGGCGGGTAGCTCGTCGAGGATGGCGTAGCCCAGGTTGGCCAGTGCGCCGGCCACAGCCGGCTCCCCCAGCTCGCCCGCGGCGGCGGCCGCTTTGTCGGCGTAGGTCCGGGCCGCGGCTATGGCCAGGGCGACGGCCCCCGAACCGGCCACCATGGCCCTGGCCTTGTCCCGGCTGGGCCCGTCGAGGGGAGCTCCCAGCATGGCCCGAAGCTCGGGACCGGTGGCCGGATTGGCCAGGGCCAACAGCACCGGCAGGTTATAGATGCCCTTGACCAGATCCTGTCCCCCCTCCTTGCCCAGCTCCTCGTCGGAGGCGACCACGTCGCGGATGTCGTCGTGGATCTGGAACACCATGCCGAACGCCTCCCCGAAGGTGGTGACGGCCTCTACATGGCCTCGATCGAGCCCGGCGGTGAGGGCGCCGATGCGACAGGCGGTAGCCATGAGGGAGGCCGTCTTGCCGGCGATGGCGGACAAATAGGCAGCCTCCGAGCGGGCCGGGTCGAAGGCGGTGCGGACCTCACTCACCTCGCCCTCGCACAACCGGGCCAGGGTGGCCGCCAACAAGCCGGCCACCTCGGTGCCCAGACTGGCGGCGATGCCGGCCGCCCGGGCCAGGAGGAAGTCCCCCGCCACTATGGCCACCAGGTTCCCCCACCTGGCGTTGACGCTGGCTACGTTGCGACGGGTGGCGGCTTCGTCCAGCACGTCGTCGTGGTACAGCGACGCCAGGTGGACCAGCTCCACCGCCACCCCGCCCAGGAGCACTGATTCGGTGACCGGGCCAAGGCCGGAGACGGCGGCGGCCAAGCCGAGAGCGGGGCGCACCCGCTTTCCGCCTGCGGCGATGAGGTGGCCGGCGACCTCGTCCAGGAAGGGGTCCTCGGTTCGCACCGAGCGGCACAGGCTGACTTCGAGGCGGTCCAGATCCTCATCCAAGCGAGAGATGCCCAACAAGTCAACGAGGTTCACAGACTACCGACCCTAGGCTACGTGCCGCGGGTGCTGGGCGGCGTGGCTACGGATATTGGTGGCGGGCACGGAGTGAGCTCGGCACGGTTAGACTCTGAGAAGGCTATCGAGCCGCGCAGGAGGCGGAAATTGTTCGAACGTTTTACTGATCGGGCCCGCAGGGTTCTCGTCTTGGCTCAAGAAGAGGCCCGTCTGCTCAACCACAACTTTATCGGCACGGAGCACATCCTGCTGGGGCTGATCCACGAGGGTGAGGGCGTGGCCGCCAATGCCCTCAAGGCCTTGGGGATCTCCCTAGAGGGAGTGCGGGAGAAGGTGGAGGAGACCATCGGCCCGGCCGGGTCGACGCCCACTGGCTCCCCGCCCTTCACCCCGCGAGCCAAGAAGGTTCTTGAGCTGTCGCTGCGGGAGGCTCTCCAGCTGGGCCACAATTACATCGGCACCGAGCACATGCTCCTCGGCTTGGTGCGAGAGGGTGAGGGCGTGGCTGCCCAGGTCCTGGTCAACCTAGGTGCTGACCTGTCGCGCGTGCGCCAGCAGGTGATTCAGCTGCTCTCCGGCTACCAGGGCAAGGAGGCTGGTGGCCCCGGCAGCTCTGGCTCGTCGAGCTCAGAGGCGCCCACTGCCGGCTCTCCGGTGCTCGACCAATTCGGGCGCAACCTGACCACCCTGGCTCGGGAGCGCAAGCTCGACCCGGTCATCGGCCGTGAGCGCGAGATCGAGCGAGTCATGCAGGTGCTGTCCCGGCGGACCAAGAACAACCCGGTGCTCAT
>QHCF01000034.1:5996-6166 GCA_003244275.1 Acidimicrobiales bacterium | reverse complement strand
ACCTCCCGGCTCACCAGCGAGGCCCGCATCCCCTCATGGCCCATGCAGATGCCGTCGGACACGGCAATGGTGACGAACTCGATCGGAAAGCCACCCGCCGCCCGCACCCCATCCTTGGCCCGCTTGGCCAGCCGGTCGAGGGGCATATTGCAGGGCGTGACCTCGTTCCA
>QHCF01000034.1:0-5959 GCA_003244275.1 Acidimicrobiales bacterium | reverse complement strand
GCCGGCGCTCTCTGGTAGCCGTCAGTCACCTCGTGACTGCGGGGCTTCATGCCGGTCGGACCGGCCGGCGAGTCGCCGTCAGCCCGACGTCCAATACCACTGCCATGGGAGCCAGTTTTGGGCATACGATCTAGGCTACCTGGGAATTCGCTGACCCGAGTGATATAATGCGTCGGCTGAGTCATAGGTCGACGGGCAGCCATTCCGGGTGTCGCTGGGCCATTGATGGAGGAGAGAGAGATGCCAGGCGTAGGCCTATCGATTCTGCTCATTGCTATTGGGGCGGTTCTCAAGTTCGCCGTCTCGGTCACCGGTCACGGGTTCAACATCCAGACCATCGGCGTGATCTTGATCATCGTAGGGATCATCGGGCTGGTGGTCTCTCTGATCTTCTTTGGCATCGGCTCCTGGGGCGGAGTTCGGGGCAGCCGTACCCGAGTGGTGGACGAGTACGACGATGCTGACATTCCCGGCGGACGCCGTCGCCGGACCACCCGGCGCGACTACTAGGGGACCGGTGAATATGGCTGCCCACCGTCCAGCTCGCGCAACAATGGCCGAATGACCTCCGAGCGAACGGAGTCCAGGTTGGCCAGGGCACTGACCACCAACTTGAGATAACCCCCCTTCTGCACCAGGTCAGCAAGTCGTACTCCTCGATCAGGTGCTCCACCTCGGTCCGCCACTCGGCCAGGAAGGAGCCCAGATCCTTGTCGCTCATGTCCCCCCGTACCCAGCGACCGTTCCGACAACCGAGACGCCTCTCGGCTGATGGCTGACGCAGATGAGCATGGCCACGCCGGCCCACACGAAGGCGATCACTCGGTCGGCTCCCCCTGGTTCACCACCAGCTGATGCACCACCATGACTCCGCGCTCCTTGTCGATCCCGAGCACGATGGTGTTGGGGGCCATGGAGCGGCCAGCCACCAGCAGGGCCCGTCGGGTCACGGCTTCGGGGCTCTCGTCGCCCCAGCTGGCCGGCACCTCTCGAAAGCCGCTGGGCGGCTGGCGGCCGAGGGCCAGACGGGCCCAGAGTGACCTGAGCACCACGATCGTGTCCCGGGCCACGGCCACAGGGAGTCGCAGGGCGGGGGCCACCCACTTGATCCTCATGCGAAAGTGCGTCGCCGACTGGTACTGGACCAGCTCGGCCAGCGAGGCCCCAGGGCGGCCCCGGCACCGGCCAGGAGCTCGGCCAGGGCCAGGCTGTCGTCCAGTAGGATCCAGAAGGTCATCAGCAACACCCACCACACATGACCCGATTCGTCGCGCCAGGGCAACGTCGTGTTGTCGACGCCGGGGACTGCCCTGCCCGGCCAGCGGTGATCTCAGCTCGGGCACTGCTCACGTCCCTCGCCGGAACAGCACCCCCGTTGCCTTCCCCGAAGGCAACGGGGTCAAACTCCGGTCGACGATATCGAGGCCATAAGTAGGCTGGTGACCGTGAGCGTCTACGAGAGCCTGGCCCAGGAGCTGGAGAAGGATCCGGCCAAGCGCCAAGCCCTGCGCGCCCTGCTGCTCACCGAGGAGCTCCTGACTCTGCCCGCGACCGTCGCCGCCCTGGCTGCCGACGTCAAGGAGCTGGCGCAGCTGATGCGACAGGCCTGGATACGTCTGGACCGCCTGGAAGCCGACGTGGGGGTGCTCAAGGGTTCCGATCTCGAGCGGCGTTGGCAGCGCAACCTGCCCTCCTACCTCGGGCGGCATTTCCGGCGGCTGAGGGTCCTGGATCGGCCCGATCTCCGAGCCATACTCGAAGATGCGATAGACGCCGGTCGCATTGATGATGACGAGGCCGACGACGCTGCCCTGGCGGACGTGGTCGGTCGCGGTCGGCGCGTTCAGGACGGTAGTGAGGCCTACGTGGTGGTGGAGGTGTCGGTTGTAGTCGACGCCCATGACGTCGACCGGGCGTCGAGACGAGCGGCGATCCTGTCCCGGGCCACTGGAGAGAGCGTTCAGGCGGTGGCTGGCGGCCGCCGAGCCACGAGGGGTGCCTCGGAGAAAGAGGCTGCCACCCCGACGGTGCTGCTGGTTGCCGGCACTCGGGAAACCGCCTAGCCGGGCGGACCCCGCCCGCGACGTTACCGACGGCCCCGCTTGAGCTCGAAGAAATCGGGGGCCTCCAGCAGGGTCACTACTGCAGCCCAAAGGCCGTCCGCCTGCTCGCCGGTCGGCACGGAGCCCATGATCGGGCCGTGCAGACCCCGGCTGGCAGTCGGCATGGCGAGCACCGGGGAGCCGACGTCCGGACCAGCCGAGGCGACGGCTTCCTCGGTGGCTCGGCGTACCTCGGCGTCCCAGCTGGCGTCATCGAGGGCCCCGAGGGCGCCGCTCGCCCCGGCCCGCTCGGCGGCCTGGTGTAGGACGGACTCGGTGGCGTCGGCCCCACCGTCGTGGACGAGGCCGCCCAGCTCAGCGTACAAGCGACCGTTGTCGGCGTGTCGGCCCTCGGCCCGCAGGGCGGCTACCAGGCGCAGCGCCCGCAACGAGACCTCCAGGCTGGAACGGAACTGGTCGGAGAGGTGATCCTCGTTGACCACGTACAAGCTGAGGGGGGCCCAGTCAACCTGCAGGCCACGCCGGCCGGCTACCTCAGCCAGCCACCGGGATGCCCGCCACGTCCACGGGCAGACCGGATCGAAGAAGAAGGTGACGTCGGCGGTGTTGTGGAGGTCGGTCATGATCCCTTACCTGTCCACCTGCTGGCCGAGTTCGACGACACTCTGGCCAAGCCCAGCTCGCGCCAACCGACCGCTCGCCGAGGGGGCCCTCCGCAGGCTCGGCCCCAGCCGGGCCTGCCCGGATGGGGCGTGGTCGGTCACGCCTCGCCGCGGGCCGGGTAGTTGTTGTCGGTGAAGAACTTGGTGGCGCCGAGAATGTCAGCGATGCGGGGGCGGGCTACGGGCATAGAGTCAACTGCCGCCATGTACACGGTGGTGTCGGGGCGGATGAGGAAGACGCCGGGCTCGCCGAACAGGTCGGGCTCGGGATCCTTGATGCCCTTGCTCACGAGCAGACCCCCGTCGCGCATCGACTCGACGGACTGTCCGTACCCGACCTGCAGGTGGTCCAGGCCCCATTCGGTGACACTTTGTTGCGCCCGGTCCGCGTCGGCAGGACCGGCCCCACACCCTGGGAGACACGCGGGCCGGGGCGGGCTACCGCGTGGTCCGCACGTGCGCTGCGAGGACCCCGGCCGGGAAGGTCGCGGTGAGGGCGAGTGCAACCCAGAACGCGCAGCCGGCCCGGGTGTTGGAGTAGACGGAGATCAGCCCGAACAGAACGCCCGCGAGCAGCAGGATCACGCTTCCCGAGATGCGCCGCATGTCGCTGGGCCTGGGCAGGGTGGTGATCGTCATGGGTTCCCTCCGCGATCGCGCTCGGTCCTGGGCGCGCTGCATCCCGAGCATAGGTGCCGGCCGGCGACGGTCCCGCGTGGCCGTGACCGCCGCGGCCGTGGGGGGCTGCAGGGGCCGGCTGAGGTTCGGTGGGGTGCGTCCAGCCGGTTCCCGGTCGCATAGGTGGGTGACATGGCTCCATCCGCTCTTGGAAATCCAAGCGAGAAAGTCTCCAGGAAACCCAGGGCGGTGCACTTTCAAGCTTCCGAACAGCCTGACCCCGCCCGACCCAAAGGTTCGGAAGCTGACTGGATCGGCGGTGCCCCCGGGAGGATTCGAACCTCCGCCACCGGCTCCGGAGGCCGGTGCTCTATCCCCTGAGCTACGAGGGCCTGCGGGAGCCACCCTATCGGGCTGGCACTACCGGGCCAGGTGCCCTTACTCTAGGATGGGACCTTATGATCGCCGCTACTGTGCTGGTGGTTGACGACGACCCGGTCATCCAGACTCTCCTCCGGCTGAATTTCGAGATGGAGGGATACCGCGTTCTCTTGGCCGCCGATGGGGTCGAGGCACTCGACCGGACCAGGTCAGAGAAGCCCAACATCGTCATCCTGGATGTGATGATGCCCAAGATGGACGGGCTCCAGGTGGCCACAACTCTCAAAGCTGACGCCGACACCGCTGACATCCCAATTGTCATGCTCTCGGCCAAGGCCCAGACGTCAGACATCGTGGCCGGCCGGGCCACTGGGGCGGAGGGCTATGTGACCAAGCCCTTCGACCCCCTCCTGCTGGTGTCTCAGGTGGCCACCCTCATCGACCGCCACCGATCCTGAGCGCCGGACTGACTGCATTGAGGACCTGGGGACACTGACCACATCCAGCATCCGCTACGTGCTTACCCAGTCACTGAGTGATGCGCTGGCGTCAGCCGGCGTCTTTCCCCTCCCGGCCCTCATCCACCTGGAGCGGCCGGGCCGCCCCGAGCACGGGGAGTGGTCCTCCAACGTGGCGCTGGCCCTGGCCAGTGTCACCGGCCGGCCCCCTCGGGAGCTGGCCCAGGCAATCGCCGAGCACATCGATGCCGACCCACCTGCCCAGGTGGCCGGGGTGGAGGTGGCCGGCCCGGGATTCGTCAACTTTCGGCTGCACGATACCTGGCTGCACGACGTGCTGGCCGAGGTGGTGGAGCAGGGGGTCGATGACTACGCCCGCCACCAGGTCGGCACCGGCGACAAGGTGCAGCTCGAGTTCGTATCGGCCAATCCCACCGGGCCGCTCCACGTCGGCAATGGCTGGCTGTGCTCCTACGGCGACGCCCTGGCCCGCCTGTTGGAGCGCTGTGGGTGGTCGGTCCACCGGGAGTACTACGTCAACGACACCGGGGGCCAGGTCCGCCGCCTGGGCCTGAGCCTGCTGGCCCACGCCATGGGGGAAGAGGTACCCGACGAGGGCTACCAGGGGGCCTATGTAGCCGAGCTGGCCGTCGGTTATGGCGGTCCAATCCCCGCGCCAGGATTCCCGCCCGCCGACGCCGACGTGATGGCGGCCGGCCGGTGGGCGGCCGAGCGCATCCTGGCCGGCATCGCCGAGACCCTGGCCACCCTGGGCATCAGGTTCGACGAGTGGTACAGCCAGGCGTCCATCGAGGAGAGCGGCGCGGTGCAGGACACCCTCGACGCCCTGACGGAGCGAGGCCTGATCTACCAGTCCGAGGGTGCTACCTGGCTGCGCACCACCGACCTGGGCGACACCCGTGACCGGGTGCTGGTCAAGTCGGATGGGTCGCTCACCTACCTGGCCGGAGATCTGGCCTACCACCGCGACAAGCTCCTGATCCGCCACTTCGACCGGGTGATCGACGTCTTCGGGGCCGACCACCACGGCCAGGTGGCCAGCCTGCTGGCCGGGGTGGAGGCCCTGGGGGTGGACCGCAGCCGCCTGGAGGTAAAGCTGGGACAGATGGTCTCCCTCACCGGCGGCCAGGTCATGTCCAAGCGCTCCGGTCAGTTCGTGAGCCTCGATTCGCTGGTGGCCGACATCGGCCCCGACGCCACCCGCCTGCTCAGCCTCATAGCCTCCATCGACCAGGCCACCACCTTGGATCTTGATCTGGTACGCAAGCAGTCAGCCGAGAACCCGGTGTTCTATGTGCAGTACGCCCATGCCCGCATCGCCTCCATCGACCGGGTCCGCGCCGAGCGGGGCATCGAGCGGCTGCCCCTCGAACAGGTCGACCTCACCCTGTTGACCCATCAGCGCGAGCTCGACCTCCTGCGATCGCTGGCAGCACTGCCCGACGTGGTATTGGAGGCCTGCGCCGAGCGAGCCCCCCACAAGGTCACTGCCTGGGTCCGAGATCTGGCCCGGCGCTTCCACGGCTTCCACCACGACTGCTGGGTCATGGGCGAGGGCGTTCCCCCTGAGCTGACCCAGGCCCGTCTCTGGCTGGTCGAGGGAGCCCGCATCGGCCTGGCCGTGGGGCTTGGACTGCTGGGGGTAGGCGCCCCGGAATCGATGTGAGCAACCTCCTCCCGTTCGACCTGCTGCCCATCACCTCGCAGGTCGGGCCGCACGGGCATCTCCTCATCGGCGGGGTCGATCTGGTGGAGC
>QHCF01000099.1:1688-2728 GCA_003244275.1 Acidimicrobiales bacterium | reverse complement strand
TGCATCCCGAGCCCCGGCCCAAAAGCTTGACCACGCCACCGCGCTCGACCGTCGCGAAATCGCCGGGGACCGCCCAGCGCTCGCCGTCGATGATCCGGAAGGTGGCGGCGGATTTATCGGGGTCCTTGTAGTACCCGATGGGGCCCCGCCCCCTCATGGCCACCAGCCCACGTTGCCCCGACCCGGGCACGACGTCTCGCCCTTCCTCATCTAGGACGCGGGTGTCCGCGCTCAACACGAACCCCCCGGTGCCTGCGGTCCCTTTCGCGCTGGATCGGGACTGGGCCACACCGAGAGCCTCTGACGACCCGAGGGAATCGACCATCAGCAAGCGGGGCTGGTGACGCAGGAGTCCAGCCTTCACCTCTTCGGACCACATCACCCCCGAGCTGATCACCAGCCAAAGCGACGAGAGGTCCCAGCGGTCGGGCTGGTTGTCCAGGCACCGCAGCAACGGCTTGGCGAAGGCGTCCCCGACGATCACGAGCTGAGTGACCCGGTGTTGCTCGATCGTGTCCAACAACCGCTCCGCGTCGAAGTGGTGCCCTGCAGGCATCACGATCGCTCCCCCGCCGTCGAGCACCGACATGGCCGTGAACAACCCCGTGCCATGCATCAGCGGCGGTCCAGGGAGCAGTCGGGTAGGAGCGTGTACCCCGGGAGCGCGCAGTGCCTTGCGAACATCGTCGGGACCTCCGTGCTCGGGATAGCGGACGTCCGCAGTGCGGTTGAGCACGGAGAACAGGTCATCCTGGCGCCACATGACCCCCTTGGGCATCCCGGTGGTCCCACCCGTGTATACGAGCAGAAGGTCGTCGCCCCGCCGGCCCCACGGCGCCGTCACGGGAGTCGTTCGTGGGCGCCCGACCGGCTGCGAAGTGGCGGCGTCCTCGTAGGGCATCGCCCAGCGCGGGCACGGGCCGTTGCCGACGTGGAGCCAACAGCGCACCGCCGGCAGGCGGTGCCGGATCGCTTCGATGCGAGAGGTGAAGTCGTCGTGGAACACCACCGCGTCGACGTCGGCGTTGTCCCACAGGTAC
>QHCF01000099.1:0-1624 GCA_003244275.1 Acidimicrobiales bacterium | reverse complement strand
TATACACCAGCTCGTCGGCGGCATAGCGGTAGTTGGTGTTGACCGGGACGAGCCCGGCCTTGAAGCAGGCGAACATCGACTCCAGGTACTCAGGAGTGTTGTACAGGTATTGGGCCACCTTGGCCTGACGCCCCAGACCGGCGTCGAGGAGCACTTGGGCCACGCCGTTGGCCCTGGTGTCGAAGTCCGCCCAGCGGAGCTCTCGGTCGCCCTGGATCATCGCGGCAGCACCGGGGCGCTCGGAGGCCACCACCTCCCAAACCTCGGCGAAGTTCCAGCTGGACATCCCGCGAATCCTACAAGTCGCCTGCTACCAGCTCACCGTGCCTACCGGCCTCCCGCGGCCCCCGCGTCGGTCAGCTCCCAGTGCGAAGGGGTACCGACCCGCTCCCGGATCACCCCCATCGCTTGAAGCGCCTGCAGATGCGCCAGCGTCTCGCCCAGCGCGGCGCGTCGCATGAAGCCCTGGATCCGCTCCCATGGCCGCGACCAGGTGAGGTGGGCCGCGATTCCCCAGCTCGTGGTGGTGCCGTCCTTGATGGCCTGCACCGCCTCCGAGAAGCGATCCCGGTGGTGGGCCTTGAGCTGGTCGACCCGGCCCTGCAGGCCGACGAAGCGGTGTTCGTGAGCAGGGAGGACCTCGTCGGTTGGGTAAGCCGCCACCTTGTCCAGGGATTCCAGGAAGTCCCCCAAAGGATTGGGGCCGGCCTGCGGATGAAAGGAAATGTTCGGGGTGATCCGCGGCAGCACGTGGTCGCCCGACAGCATCAGGCGATGTCCGGCCTCGTAGAAACAGAGGTGCCCGGGCGAGTGGCCCGGGGTCCAGATCGCGCTGAGCTCCCACCCGGGGACCTCGGGCTTGTCGCCGTCTTCGATCAACACGTCGGGCTTGACGGCCCAGACGAAGGACCGCACCGGCATAGAGGCCTGCTGGAGCGACTCGAGCTCCTCGAGGGGGGCTCCGTGGCGACGCAGCATGGTGGCGATCTCTCCGAGCAACGCGGCTGGCTCGTCGTAGCGGTCCTTGATCAACGCTGCGTCGGCGGGGTGTAGGGCGATCCACGCACCGGAGGTCTCACGCACCCGCCCGGCGAGGCCGTAGTGGTCCGGGTGGATGTGGGTGACGATCACACCTTGGACGTCGGCCATCTCGAAGCCCACCTTGGCGAGTCCGGACTCGAGGGTGTGAAATGCGTCGTCGGTGTTCCAGCCGGCATCGATCAGATACGGCCCGCGGTCGGTCTCGAACACGTAGACCAGCACGTATCGCAGCGGGTTGTTCGGGATGGGCACCGGCAGGCTCCAAAGCCCGGGGCGAACACGCTCGACTGGCGGCAGGGGGGCTTCGACTCGTTTGGGATCCGACATGGTCGCCAAGCTTGCCATCCCCATAGTCTTGGCGTCATGTGCCGCAACATCACCACCCTGCGAGGCTTGCAACCCGAGGCCACCCCAGCCGAGGTCGAAGCCGCCGCCCGCCAGTACGTTCGCAAGGTCAGCGGCGTGCAGTCCCCGTCGCAGGCAACTCGTGACGCAGTCGAGTCGGCGGTCTCGCGGGTCGCCGCGGCTACCGCGGAACTGTTGGCGGCCCTGCCGCCGCGGCGTCTTCCGCCTCCCACCCTTT
>QHCF01000062.1 GCA_003244275.1 Acidimicrobiales bacterium | reverse complement strand
CGGCGGTGGGAGTAGTAGCTCATCCAAGTCGACAACCACCAGCACCAGCGCAGCACCGGCCAGCTCGGCCACATCCTCTACTCCGGCCACCGGACAGGGACCACAGGATCAGGCTGGTGCCAAGGCGGCGATCACCAGTGCCTGGCAGACGTTCTTTGCCGGGTCCTCCGGGGTGAATGCCAAGGTCCCGCGGCTGGAGAACGGTAGCCAGTTCCGCAACGCCATCCAGGCCGGGTCCAGCAACCCCCTGGCGTCGTCGATCATGGCCAAGGTCACCAACATCACCTTCGCCTCACCCACCACCGCCAACGTGACCTACGACATCTCCTCGGGGGGCAAGGTGCTGCTGGCCAACCAGACCGGGATGGCCGTGCTCGACAACGGCAAATGGCTGGTGAGCGACTCCGCCTTCTGCGGCCTGCTCAGCCTCGAAGGGGGCCAGCTCCCAGCCGGCTGCCCCAGGGCCTGACAGAGACAGAGTCTGACCGGCCAGACGCCATTGCCCGCACCGTTGCCCCGGCGGAGCAGTTCGGGTGCCCGCCAGAGTCGCGCCTTGGCCACCGTCTGCGCGGTGTTGTTCCTGACCTTCCTGGACAACACCATCGTCAGCGTGGCCCTGGCCGACATCCAGAACGACCTCCACCCCGGGGTGAGCTCCCTGCAGTGGATAATCGACGGCTACGCGCTGGTATTTGCCGCCTTGATGCTCACCGGGGGGGCACTCGGGGATCAATGGGGGCGCAAGAAGGTGATGCTGGGTGGGGCCGCGGTGTTCTGCGCCGGCTCCATCGTGGCCGCCATGGCTCCCAACACCGGCACCCTGATCGCCGGACGGGTGATCATGGGAGTGGGAGCGGCCGCTTCGGAGCCGGGAACGCTGTCGATGCTGCGCCACATCTATCCCGACGCCCGGGAGCGGGCCCGGGCCGTCGGCGTCTGGGCCGCCATCTCCGGTCTGGCCCTGGCCCTGGGCCCGGTGATCGGTGGGGTCATCGTGGGCTGGTCGGGATGGAGGGGGGTGTTCTGGTTCAACCTGGCGTTCGGGGTGGCCGCCTTCGGTGCCGCCTACGTCACTCTGGACGAGAGCTCTGACCCTCGGGGCCGCCGAGTAAAGCCCGGCGAAGCCGGTTCGGTTGCCCCCTGCGGGAGCAGTGTGGACGTCCCGGGCCTTCTCCTGGGCGCCTTGGCTCTGGGTGCCGCGACCTACGCGGTGATCGGCGGGGAGACCGCCGGCTATGGCGCCTGGTTCATCGTCGCCCTGCTCGTCGTGGCGGTGGCCGCGGCCGCCGGATTTCTCCTGATCGAGAGCCGGGCAAACAACCCGGTGCTGGATCTCGGCCTTTTTCGCAAACCTACCTTCACGGGCGCCAACACGGTGGCCTTCACCACTTACTTTGGCGTGTTTGCCATCTTTTTCTTCGTCGCCCTTTACCTCCAGCTCATTGCCAACGACTCGGCGTTCACCGTCGCCCTCGACTTCGGTCCCATGGCGGCCGGCATGATCGGGGCTTCGGCTCTTACCGGGTGGTGGGTGGCTCGGGTCGGCCCCCGGGTACCGATGGCGGTTGGCTGCCTGCTGGGAGGAGCGGGCATCCTGGCCACCGATGCCCTGCTCAATCCCAACGTGGGCTTCGCCAGCCTGTCTCCCGCCCTGGCCCTGGCGGGCATCGGGTTCGGCATGGCCATCGTGCCGGTCACCTCCTCTGCGCTGGCGGTGGTCCCAGCCGAGCGTTCGGGGATGGCCGCCTCCACCACCAACACCAGCCGGGAGCTCGGCGCAGTGCTCGGTGTGGCCATCCTCGGTGCCATCGTCAACGCCCAACTGACCGCCCACCTGACAACCCGGCTCAGGGGCTTGGGCATCCCTGCCCAGTTCCAGTCCCTGGTCCTGCAGGCGGTGACCCACGGCGGCATTCCCAAGGGAGCAGGCGGGGTCTCCAATCCCCAGGCCAAGGGAAATGCCTCGATCGTCACCCAAGTGCTCCACGCCGCCGAGCAGGCCTTCTATTCGGGACTCGACATTGCCCTGCTGGTATCCGGAGCGCTGCTGTGCGCCTCGGCCGTACTGGCCTGGGCCACCATCGGCCGTCGGGCATCTGCCCCCACCTCGCAGCGTCCGGCGTGATCAAATCTGGTTGGCCTCGCAACAGCGTGCATCAACAACTTCCATTTGGCCCTGCGCAGCAGTTGTTGCTATCGGGGTCCCAGGTCCCATATGGCTTCGAGATCGTGGCGGCTGTAGGCCTTGAAGGCCACCAGCGTGCTGGTGGCGAGGATGCCCGGCAGGCCGGCAATGCGCCGGGTGACCACCTCGGCCAGGTCGTCGTGTTGGCGAACCCGAACGATGGCAACCAGGTCGGCCACTTCCCCCGACACCGAGTAGGCCTCGGACACCCCGTCCACCTCGGTGAGCGCCTCGGCCAGGTCAGCGATGCGGGCCGGCTCGGCCTCGATGAGGACGAAGGCGTGCACCATCGTCGTAGCGTAGGTGGTATGGACGTACCTCGGTACCGGTGCCGGGCTTGTGGCAATCTCACCCGCTTCGACCTGGTCGTCACCCGCCGCACCCGCGCCTTCCATCACTACAGCGTTGGTGGCCAGCGCAGCGTCGAGAACGAGGAGGTTCTCTCCCAGATCATCGAGCAGGTCACCTGTAGATGGTGCGGCAGTGACAAGGCGGTGGAGGAGATTTAGCTGGTGGCGGAACCCGGCTTGCCGGTCAGACCGGGTTCGCGGGTCGATCATTCCACCCGACCAGTCGCAGAGCGTGGGCCACTGCGTCAATAGCGGAATGGGCAGCCACTATCCCATCGTCGGGACGGCCGTCACCTCGGGTGAGCTGCCAGGTGGCCAGTCCGACCACTGGCTTGCCGGCCTTGAGGGCCAAAGCGATCTCCGACAACGTCCCGTACTGACCGCCGACGGCAATCACGGCATCGGCGGCTCGGACGACCAGAGCGTTGCGGGCCTCACCCAACCCGGTCGGGATGGCCACGTCCAACCACGGATTGGCTGCCGAGCGATTCTCCCCAGGGAGCAGACCGACGGTCAGGCCCCCGGCTGACCGGGCGCCTCGGCAGGCCGCTTCCATGATCCCTCCCAGTCCCCCGGTGACCAACACCGCTCCCGCGCCGGCCACCGCCGCGCCGACCTCACGAGCCAGGTCGGCCAGGTGGACCGGTGCCCGGCTGGGGCCGACCACCGCCAGGTAGCACCGGCTGGTAACTGGTGATGTCATCAGCGCGGCGGAGTCACGGACTCTCGCATTCGTAGCGAACACCCCATCTCAAACGACCGGTTCGGCGGCCTCGACGGCCGGCGGCGCAGCGAGGTGGTCGGGTCGAGACATGGAGGACGGCCACCAATTCCAGCGCCCGAGCAGCGCCACTACCGACGGTACCAGGAGCGTCCGTACGAGGAACGAGTCCATGAGGATGCCGGCGCTGAGGGCCACGCCGATGACCACCAGCTGGTCAGATCCCCCGCTACCCGAGCCAACCACGGCCAGCACACCGAAAGTCCCGGCCAGCACCAGCCCGGCCGAGGTGACCGTGGTCCCGGTGGCGGCGAGGGCCCGGGTGATGGCCTGGTCGAGCGGCAGTTCCCGGGCCTCTTCCCGGATCCTGGTCATGATCAAGATGTTGTAGTCCTCTCCCAGGGCTAGCAAGAAGACGAACATCAAGAAGGGCAGGAAGAACGTGAGGCCGCTGTCACTTCCGAGGTCGATGAAGATGACCACCGCCAGCCCCAGGGCGGCGAGGAAAGAGAGCACCACGCTGACGATCAGGTACAGCGGGGCCGTCAGGCTGCGCATTACCAAGGCCAGCAGGATGGCTATGAAGAATATGGCCAGGGGCACGATCCGGCGCAGGTCATGGCTGGAGATGGTTCCCACGTCGTAGGAGGTGGGGGCCTCACCGGCGACTCCGCTGGCCACCGCGCCGGCGTGTCGCGCCGCTTGGCCGACGACCGTGCGGACCGCCGGCACGCTGTTGAGGGCGGCGGTGGTCGACGGGTCACCGGCGCTGAGGGCTGCCTCCCACTGGACTGTGCGACCATCCGGGCTCACCAGCACGGCAGTGGTTCGGTAGGCGTTGTACGCAGCCAGAGGAACATCCAGACCGGGCGGCTCGGCGGGGGGAAGCATGCGGGGTGGTCCCAGCCGGGCATGAAGGCTCGTCAGCTGGGTGGGCGACAAGGCGGTGCCGTTGGGGTCCAACGGCCCGACCAGAGTGCTCAACTCAGGCGCTCGGGAAAGGTCGGCCTGAACGGTGGCCACGCCCGAGGCTTCGTCGTAGACAGAATGAGGAAAGCGAAAGACCAGGCTGGTCGGGTTGGACGAGGTCTTGGGGAAGTGGGCAGCCAGAGCCGCCTGGCCCTCGGCAGAGTCGCTGCCGGACGGGGCAGTGGGCGTGCCGCCGAAGCCGGAGGGCTTGTTGCCCGTGGCCGCGGCAGCCAGGCCGCCGAGCACGACGAGACCCACAACCAGGGTAAGGGCCGGACGGCGCACGATGCGGGGGGCGATGCGGCCCCACATGCCCACCTTGCGTACGCCCGGACGGATATTGGAGGGCCAAAAAGTGGCCCGCCCAAAGATGGCCAACAGAGCGGGGAGCAGCGTCAGTCCGGCCAGCAGGATCAGAGCGATGCCAATAGCCAGAGGGATGCCCAGACTCTGGTAGAAGCCGAAGGTGGCCAACAGCAAACTGAGCAGGGCGGCGATGACGGTGGCGGCCGAGAAGGTGATCGACTCGCCCACCCGGGTCAAACCCCGGCTGACGGCCTCCTTGGGTTCGACTCCCCCTCGTAGCTCCTCCCTCACCCTGAAGACCAGGAACAGGCCATAGTCCGTGCCGGCCCCCAGCACCAACACGATCAGCAGCACCTGGGTGATGCTGGACACCTGCACCCCAGCCCGGGCTGACTCGGCGACCAGGGGGCCGGCCAGCTGAACTGCCAGGGCCGCCGGCAACAGGGTGAGGATGGGGGCCAGCAGCGAGCGGAAGACCAGCAGCAGCAGGACCAGGATGAATACGAGGGAGATGGTCTGGACCTGGCTGCCGTTGCTGTTGGATCGAGCGGCATTATCCACCGCGATGGCGAGGGAGCCGGCCAGGTGCACGTCGAGGCCTCCGGGAGGAGCAGCCCTGATGATGGCGGCGCGCAGTTCGTGGACGAAGGTCTTGGAGGAGGTCTCACTGAACGTGTCGATGTGAGCCCTCACCTCCACCTCGGCCGCCTGCCCATCGCCCGACAGGGCCAGGGTGCGAACGTCCACTGCTCCAGGGACCCGACGGGCAGCCTTGGCTACCCGGGCGATGGCCGCCTGGTCGGCGGCCGTCAGGGGTGAGCTGGGCCGGGCCGCCACCACCAGAAGGGAGAAGACATTCGACCGGTAGCCCAGGGGAGAGGCCAGGCGATTCGCCTGCTGGCTCGGGCTGCTGGCCGGGAGGAAGGCGCCGTTGTTGTCCTTGACCGCGCTGGACAGGGTTGGAAGAGTGGCGATGGCGGCGGCCGTTCCCACCAGCCATACCACCACGATGAGGTAGCGCCAGCGGACCGAGAAGCGCCCAATGGCCGCAAAGACCCGGGTCACCGAGTGAGATTACGTTGCGCGTCGAGTCCAGCCAAGTCGATTTGTCTCGCGGGCGGGTGACTCTGAGTGAGACCCCGGGAAGGCCGTTCAGCTCAGTGAGACGGCTTCGAAGTGGCAACGGGAGCCGGAAATGCCACAGCGTGGTGCTACGGTCAGGGGGTGGCGGACTCGAGGGCCAGAGCCGCGCCACGGGGGAAAGAGCCTGTGCAACAGCTCCACTTGGTGGGTTCCACCACCGATGGCGAGAATCTCATCTTGAGCGACCGCAAGAGCTCCAAGACGGGCGGCTTTCAGATCGCCTTGGATGACGCTCTCAGAGCGGCGGTGGGTGTTGACGACGCAGGTAAGGGGGGCTCTCGGCTCCGCCCCCAGCGACCCGACAGTCAGCTCAGTCCAAGGGAGATGCAGGCCCGTCTGCGGGCCGGCCAGACGGTCACCGAGGTGGCGGCTGAGGCTGGAGTCGATGAGTCCTGGGTTGAGCGATTTGCCAATCCTGTGCTGGCCGAGCAGGCCAACGTGATCGGAGAGGCTCTCGAGCTCACCTTCTCCAAACCACGCCGGGGGTTGTCGCAACTCCCCCTTCGGGAGTCGGTCCGGGCCAACCTGGTCGACAAGGGAGTGAATCTCACCGAAGAGGACTTCGAGTCAGGGTGGAGCGCGTGGCAGATGGGCGGCCCCGTGTGGGCCATCGCCTTCAATTACCGGTCTCGTGGCCGGGCCCAGGCCGCCAAATGGGTGATCGACCTGCGTAACGCCTCCCTGGCCGCCCGCAACCCCTTGGCTTCGACACTGGGCTATGTGGACATGCGCGAGGAGTCGGCCGACATGGAACCCGAGCCCGAGATCAGTGAGCCGGACACCCCTGCTCCGAGCGGCCGGGTGAGGCTGCCTCCCAGAACCCTTTTGACCGCGGCGCCTCCCGTCAGCCGGTCCCCCACTCAGACCCGCTCAGCCACTCGCAGTCCGGCGCGCACGCGCTCGACCAGGGTGGTTCCCGCTCAGGGTCCTCCGGCGCGGGGTCGTGCCGAGGCTGGCACCCAGTCCCCGGCTAAGGCCAGCCCGACCACCCGAGCTCCCGCTCAGCCCCGTCTGCCCAGGAACCGTTCTGACATCGTCGGCCACGCCCCGGCCCAGATCGGCCCGACCAGTCAAGGCAGGACTCCCGGACCTGCCACCCCCGAACCGCCCAGGGGCCGCCCGGCTCGATCCACCTCTGGCCCAGCCACGTCGGGCTCTACCCCCCGAGGCACGACTGGTCGCTCAGCTTCTGCCGCAGCCGCTCCACCCC
>QHCF01000240.1 GCA_003244275.1 Acidimicrobiales bacterium | reverse complement strand
GTGCTCACCGCTCCCCGCATGACGAGCGGCTGGCCGTTGACTCGAACGACCACCGCCGCCGGCGTCTCCCGCCGGATGGCCACGACGCTCGTGGCCGCGGTCACCAGCATCACGAACACCAACATGGCCGGCCGGGTCCGGAGGTGACGATGCCGCTCGCCAACTCCTTCGGTGGCATGGGGGCGGTTCAGACCGCCAAGCTCGGTTGCGACAGGCGTGCTGATTCCCAAGACCGACAACTTTGCCAAGGCGGGCGGGCGTCCGGGGGGATGCAGCTCAGGCGCCGCAGTTGCCGGAGGCCCGCAGCGCGCGGAGCATGGGCTCGAGCTTGGCTTGGGTCTCCAACCACTCGGCGTCGGGATCGGAGTCGGCCACGATTCCGGCACCGGCGGTCAACCGGGCCCGCCGGCCGTCGAGACGGCCACAGCGCAGGGCCACCGCCCAATCACCGTCACCGCGGGCGTCGACCCATCCCACCGGCCCGGCATAGAGGCCACGATCGAACAGCTCCACCTCAGCGATGGCTGCCAGAGCCTCGGCCCTGGGCAGGCCGGCCACGGCCGGGGTTGGATGGAGCAGGCCGGCAAGGGCCAGGGCCGACGGTGCCGGTTCGCTCAGACGACCGCCGACGGTCGTTGCAAGGTGGGTTACGGTGGCCAGGCGCACGGCGTCGGGAGCGGCACCGACCACCATCTCCCGGCACATCGGTTCGAGGGCGGCCCGGACTGCACCCACCACCAGGGAGTGCTCCTCGGCCTCCTTGGCCGAGGACGCCAGGGCGGCCACCAGGCCGTCGTCGTCGGCTTGGGTCGCACCCCGGAGCGCGGAGCCGGCCATGGGCCGTGACATCACCGTGTTGCCCCTTCGTCGCAGGAGGAGCTCGGGGCTGGAGCCGACGAAGTTCCCGACGGCATAAGTGAACGTGGATGGGTCGGCGGTGCGCAGGCGGTCGAGCACCAATCGGCGATCGAAGGGCCGGTCAGCCTCGACAAGCACCTCCCGGGCCAGTACCACCTTGGCCAACGCGCCTGCGGCGATGCGATCGAGCACACGCCGGACCGCGGCCGTCCATTCGTCGCGACCTCCCCCGTCATCGAGGGTCAGGCGGAGGGGGCCGTCAGGCGCGGGGCCCGGGTGCTCCGCCGGGAGCCCGTCGACGCCCGGGCCTCCGGTGATGGTCACCCATGCCCGTCCCTGGGGGGTGCAGCCGACGACGACCGCCGGAACCACCAGCTCGCCCTCTACCTCGTCGGAGAAGGGGACGGCACCCATGGCCAGAGGACCGGTGCCGGGCATCCGCAGTGGGTCGTCGTCTTCGACAGCGGCGAGGACCGCCGTCACCTCCTCGGCCGCCCTGGAGAAGCGGCCGGGGCCACGGGCCACGGCGATGCGAGCGGCCACGCCAGACGTGGCGACCCCACCACCCTCATGGAGCCACACCATGCCGCCAGGGCCCAGCACCTGGAGCAGGTCGCCAGGTGGGCCGAGCGGCCGAGTGCGGCTGACGAGGGTTGCGGGCGGGGGTGACGGGCGGGTGACGGTCACCCCGTCACGCCCTCGTCCCGGTGAGGAGCTGGGCGATACCCACGGACAGCACCTGGCGGCGGGCGTCCGGGAACCCGGCGCCAGCCAGCATGGCCACCATCTCCGGGCCTGGAGGCAAGTAGGCGAGCGACTTGGGGAGATAGCGATAGGCGGCTCGGTCCGACACCATGCCCCCCACCAGTGGCACGACCCTGCCGAAGTAGAGCGAGTGGCCCGTTCTGAGCAGCGGGTTGGCAGGCTCGCAGACGTCGAGCAGGGCCAACCTGCCCGCGGGGCGCAGCACCCGGGCGCACTCGGCGAAGAGGTTGCCCAGGCTCACTACGTTGCGCAGGGCAAAACCGCATGTGATGCCGTCGGCGCTGCCGTCGGGAACCGGCAGGCGCATAGCGTCGCCCCTGACCAGGGGTGCGGTGGTCTCGGGCCGCCGGCCCCGGCGGCGGAGCCGCCAGAGAGGCAGTGACCGTGCCGCGGCCAGCATGCCGGCCGAGCGGTCGATGCCCACCGGGCGCAGGCGGGCGGCTGCCAGCCCCCGGCACAGGTCGCCGGTGCCGCAGGCCAGGTCGAGGACCACCGAGCCGGCGGGAAGGTCGAGGGAACTCACCGCCTTCTTGCGCCAGCCGACGTCCATGCCGAAGGTGAGCATGCGGTTCAACAGGTCGTAGCGAGGGGCGATGGTGTCGAACATGGAGTCGACGGCGATCACCTTCTCCTCGCCCTGGGGGAGGCGGTCGCCCTTCAAGCTGACTCAGCGTGGACAACGCCGCTCCCGCCGGGCATGCCCTCGGTGCGGGAGCCGGCGATCTCCGCCGGCTCGCCGACCGCCTCGAGGTGCTCCTGGGCCACCTGGAGCAGGATGCGCCTGAAGTGGTGGGCGACCATGTCGGTGACGGCCGGGAGCAGCACCCGGAAGGCGTCCACCATGCGCTGGGCCCGCTCGGCCTCCGAGAGGTCGGTGGTGCGCAGGGGCTGGCGCACGTGGGTGTCGAACAGCTCGACGGCCTGGGTGGCCACGGCCCGGGTCATGGCGTGGTGGCGGCGGGACAGGTCGAGGAGCTCGGGCATGGGCAGGCCGGCCTCGACCAGACGCAGGCCGTTGGTGACCAGGCCCACGTCGGCAGGGCCGAAGCGCAGCTCACCGTCGGAGGTGCGGGGGACGAGCAGGCCCTCGCGCA
>QHCF01000175.1 GCA_003244275.1 Acidimicrobiales bacterium | reverse complement strand
GGCTGGTGGCCTCCGACGGTGGCATCTTCAACTTTGGTGACGCCGCCTATTACGGCTCCACCGGGAATCTCCGACTCAACAAGCCGGTGGTCGGCATGGCCGCCACTCCCGACGGCCGGGGCTACTGGCTGGCGGCCTCTGACGGGGGGATATTCACCTTTGGGGACGCGCCTTTTCGTGGATCGACGGGCGGGATCAGGCTCAACCAGCCGATAGTTGGATTGGCGGTGGCCCACAGCGCCAATCCCTACGTGCCTGGCGCCCGAGGGTATGACATCTCCTGGCCCCAGTGCGGATCCGCCTATCCCCCCGCCCCCTACAGCGTCGCCGTGGTGGGAGTGAACGATGGCCGCGCCTTCACCGACAACCCCTGCCTGGCCAGCGAGGCCAACTGGGCCAGGCAGGGCTCGCCCAGCCTCTACATCAACATCAACGCTCCGCCATCTTCTACTCCTGATGGCACCGACCAGAGTGGTCCGGCTGGCACATGTGGGGCCGGCAACCTGGCTTGCCTGGGTTACAACTACGGCTACAACACCGCCGTACGGTCAGTGGCCTACGCCAACGCGTCAGGAGCGTCAGGGTCCGTGTGGTGGCTGGACGTCGAGCTGGTACCCTCCGCCCCCGGTTACTGGACTGCTGACCAGGGATTCAACGCCCAGGCCATCGCTGGTGCCATCGGGGGCCTCCAGGGCAAGGGCCTCACCGTCGGCATCTACTCCACTCCCTACCAGTGGGGCCAGATCGCTGGCGGCTACTCGCCCAGGCTGCCCCTGTGGGAAGCCGGTGCCCCCACCAGCAACCCGGCCGCCTACTGCTCGTCCGCCTATTCTTTCGGAGGAGGCCAGCCCTGGCTCACTCAGGACGTCAGCACCTACGACGGCGACTACGCCTGCTGAGGAACATGGACAGGGCAAGCTTAGGCATGCGAAGGCGGGGCACTGTAACTCGCAACGAGGTAACGCGCATTGACAGTAACGGCCGGCTCCGCGTAAGTTAGATCCTTGAATAGGTCTCTTCGCCGCTTGGCGCGCCAACTTGTTTGCCCCACGGAGGTGGCAATGAAACGATCACGAACTCGACAGTGGATCCGACGAGTAGCCCCAGCGTTCGCGGTGGTCGCGGCGGCGGCCATGGCTGGGCCCTTGGTGGCGGCTGAGGCTGCGGGGGCTGGCACCACACCACCTGTGGTGCACCCGGCCGCAGTACCGACCCAGGGGTACTGGGAAGTGGCCTCCGACGGTGGAGTGTTCACCCATGGCCTCGCCACCTTCTACGGCTCGGAGGGCGGCACCAGACTCAACAAGCCGGTGGTGGGCATGGCGGCCACCCCCGATGGCGGCGGCTACTGGCTGGTGGCGTCCGACGGAGGGGTATTCACCTTCGGCGATGCCAAGTTCTATGGGTCGACCGGCAACCTCAAGCTGAACAAGCCGATCGTGGGCATCGCTGCCTTCAACCCGAGATCCGGCGGCCCGGGCAAGCTGGGGCCAGGTTATTACCTGGTGGCTTCTGACGGGGGCGTCTTCACATTCGGATTCTCTCAGTTCGGTGGTGGCACCGGCTTCTTCGGCTCGGAGGGTGGTACCACGCTCAATGCGCCGATCGTGGGCACTGCCATAGGCGGCACTAGCTCCCTCGGCTATTACCTCGTGGCCTCCGATGGTGGCATCTTCACCTTCGGCGGTGCCGGATTCTACGGTTCGCAGGGTGGCACTTCCCTCAACGCTCCCGTGGTGGGCATGGCCGTCACCGCGGATGGCGGAGGTTATTGGTTGGTGGCATCAGATGGGGGCATCTTCACCCACGGTGACGCCGGATTCTACGGTTCTCAGGGTGGCACCAGGCTCAACGCTCCTGTGGTGGGCATGGCCGCCATCTGACGCCAGCTGATCCACACTGAACACCCCCAGAGGGGCCGGCCGATTCGGTCGGCCCCTCTGGTGTGTCCGGCTCCAGGTGGTTAGCCCACCCCGGTGAGGTGTGTCGTGTCGTTGTAGCGCAGCAGCCGCCAGCGTCCGGCCTGGTGCTCCCACTCGGTTATCGACGCATTGGTCGCCCCCAACGCCCCGCCCTTCGCGCCAGCTCGGCCGGGCACGCCGCCGATGTCGAGGAAGCTGAGCAGCGAGCCGTCGATCACGCCCCCGTGGGTAGCCACCACCACCTGCTCGCCCCGGTGGCGCTCCACCAGGGCCAACAGAGCGGCTCGGGCCCGGGCCAGGAAGGTGGTCCAGCTCTCGCCGCCCGGTGAGAACGGCAGGTCGGGATGGGTCGCAAAGTCGGGCACCGGGTAGGTGGTCTGCAACTCGGCCCAGGAAAGGCCGTCACCCTCCCCAGGATGCAGCTCGCACAGGCCGCAGTCGGTCAGCACGGGCAGGTGTCCGAGGCAGGACGCCAGCAGCTCGGCCGTCTGTATGGCCCGGGGAAGGACGCTGGCGTAGAGGACGGTTGCACCCTCCATCTCACCCGTGGACGCCAGGCGATCGGCCAGAGCCCTGACCTGAGCCACGCCGCGGTCGGACAGTCCGGTACAACCTCGCGAGCCACCCACCACCCGCCGCCGCTGGGCCTCCGACTCACCGTGTCGAATCAGCGCCAGGCGGGTCACCCGGGGATGGACCGAAGCCGTCGCCGCCTCGCTCATGCCAGGTGCTCGATAAAGGCTTCGAGCTGGCGCAGGTTACGGCACTCGACCGTCGCCTCACAGTGCAGTGCGTACTGGCTCACGATGGAGTCGCCGGTGTCCCAGTACGACCGAGGCTCCGGATTGAGCCAGTAGAGATGGCGCACCCTCCGACTGATCTCCGCCAGCACCCAGGCATTGGCGGCGTGGTAGTTGTTGCGGGCATCACCCAGCACCAGCACGCTCGACCTTGTTGACAGCTCGTGGCCCCAACGCCCCCAGAGAGCTTCCAGGGCGTGGCCGTAGTCAGAGTGACCGTCGGCCCAGACCACGTCGGCCTCGGTGTTCACCCTGCGGACTGCCTCGTCGAAAGTCTCGGCTTCTTCGAAGAACCGAGTCACCTCATCCACCTCGTCGATGAACACGAAGCTGCGG
>QHCF01000093.1 GCA_003244275.1 Acidimicrobiales bacterium | reverse complement strand
ATGATGGGCACGGTGACAACATCCCAGCCGTCCGGCCGCTGTCTCATGGCGAAGGTGACCGGGTAGGTCGCCAGGCCGACGGCGGGATCACCCTCGGAGACCTGCGCGGTCACCGTCGCCACGCCGCTGCTGTCAGTAACCTGGAGATCGGTCACGGCGAAGGGCTTGGCCTCCTCTTGGGCGCTGATCTGCTGCCGAGCGGCCGGCAGCAGCGGACGGATGCTGGCGTCGACATGCACCACCGTCGTCAGGCTCGTCCGGCCGTAGAGGTAAGGCAGGTAGCTGGCGAGAAAGGCTCTGGCGTCGCCTCTGGCATCGGCGGGTTGCGGGGAGGAGGAGACTGGTGACGACGACGCAGAGACGGTGGCGGATGCCGTGGCTGTTGCTGTCGCATGGGCCGCGCCCGGGGCAGGGGGTCCGCCCCTGAGCAGAAAGATCACGCCGACGGCAACCGCGGCCATGACGACAGCGACAACGATGAGTACGCGGTTCATCAGGGGTTGTGTCATCCGCTGACGGCCCAAACGTTTGAGATGTGTTTTGCACGTTTGGGCGGCGTGGCGTCGGAGGTTGGGCTGGTGCCATCGTCCTGGGGCGTCGGGGTGGGTGTGGAAGTGTCGCCAGCTGTCGAGGTTGGCGACGATCCGCCGTGGGTTCGGGCGTAGTAAATCCCCCCAGCAAGGGCGATACAGGCGACCAACACGATGGCTCCGCGTTTCACGGCCGCATCAACTCAGGGAGATGCCCAATGACTTTCCCAAGGCGATGATGACGGTCCGCATGGGAGCCCCGGCGCTCATGCTTCCCAGAGGCCAGAAGCCGATCTCGATATGCCCTTGGCCTGGCGGCCCGATGACGTGCACCAGCGTGGAGATTCGTTGCCCTGCCTTGACGTGGTCATTCACGTTGACGCTGCAGGGGTATGCGTGACCGTAGTAGATGGCCTTGCCCGCGAGCGAGCCGTTGGTGACCTGGATCACGCAGTACTTGGGCCCGAACCCGGTGGCGGAGCCGACTGGGCCGTTGGCGGGAGTGGCAATGACCACGCCGTCGGTCATGGAGTACACCGCCGCGCCCACGGGGGCGGTCTCGATGTCGACGCCCTGATCAGTCCGGCCCATGGGGCCATTCGGCAGGTACTTCTTGTCGAGCGGAAGGGCATAGCCCTGGGCGTTCACGGCACCGGTGCCGGTGCCGCCGGCGCACGACGCACCGCCAGCGGCGCCACCGGCCCCGCCCGGCCCCGCGTAGGTGGCGCCGCCGCTGACCGTGATCGGGGGGGCGTTGCCGTACTTGTCCAGGATCGCCTTGGCCTCGGCGGCGTACTTGGTGTAGTAGTTCGGGTCGGCGTTGCCCTGGACAGCGTTGGCGGCCTGGGTGACGGTCATGTGCTCCCAGCCCGACTTCTTGAGCAGGTGGTCGTAGAAGAGACCCGCTGAGCCCGCCGGATCCATGCGCACCGAGAGCGGACCCCAGGCCCCGTTGTCCCGTTGCTGGAAGATTCCCCGAGAGNNTCCCCGCCGCATCGCCGTGGTTGAGGACCACGATGCCCGACTCGCCGATGGCGGTCGCCACCGCGATCTGGATCCCGTACTGAGGGACATTCTTGCCCTTGCCGACGCCGATGATGGCCTGAGCGTTCTTGATCTGCTCGGCATTGAGCGTCGCCGCGCTGCCACCCGCTCCACTGCCTCCGCTGCCACCACCCCCAGCGGGGCTCCCGTTGGCGTCGCACGGCACCCCGATGGTCATGTCGGAGATCGCTTCCCGGGCACTCTGATTGGGATCCGGTCCATCGATGAATGCATTCATGGGTGGTGGAGTGTCGGCGTTGGGACCGTTGCCGCAGGCGCCGCCAGGGTAGGACGCACATGACCAACTGAGGATGGCGCTGGGCTGGCTGAGGTCGTAGGCCGCCTTGGCGGCCTTCTCAGGATCGAGCAGGCCCTTCTGGTCGGTCTTGACCCGGGCGCCGTCGGCGGCGGTGATTCCCCACAGCCCGTAGCCAGCCTTCCCGTCCGGTCTCTGCCCTGAGTACTTGGGGTTGTAGCCGGTGGCCGCACCGGCAAGCGCGGTGATCGTGAGCAACTGCTCGCCCCGGAACCCGGCGTTGTAGGCGGCGGCAGCGGCCACCTGGGCGGCATGGTTCGGTGCCTCCGCATTGGCACTGGCAACCAGGTTCTTGTCGGTGTGGTCATCGAAGGGCTGGTTGTCATAGACAAATGTGGGGTCGGTGTTCCACAGATAGAACGCGTGAGTCACCTGGGTGAGCAGGGTTGCCGTGGGCATCTTGACCGTCGGCCCCTCATTGGTCTTGGCCACGCCGGGGATGCCCACCATCGGGAGGGGCTTCGATCCCGAGTTCGATCCACCCGATGTGCTCGGCGGCGGCTCCGCGACAAAATCGAGGAACACTGAGGTACAGGCCTCGCTCGGGTTGAGATTCTGGTCGCAGCCCGGCGAGGGTATGGCCTGACCAGGCCAGCTCGCGTTGATCGGCGGCAGATGATTGTCCTTGACGTACTGGGCGAAGGCGGCGCGCGTGTCGGGAACCGCGTCGGGGTTCTTCGCCGGAACCGTGGAGTTGAGATCATTGAGCAGCTCGCAGGCGATGGCGGTGACGTCGTTGGAGGCGGTGGTTCCCGGCGAGTTGATGGCCTCGGTCTGAGTGACGGCGGCGACCTGCGGGGAGTGGTAGCAATTGGCGGTGGCCACCTGACGGTGCGGGAGCATCTGGCCCAGGCCCTCCTGGTTGAGGGGGCCGTGCTTGGTCTGGTCGAAGTCGGAGAAGACGAGCATGACCGCCTCCTCCATCGCCAGCATTGTCTGGCACTGGGTAT
>QHCF01000231.1 GCA_003244275.1 Acidimicrobiales bacterium | reverse complement strand
GACCCTTCAAGTGATACAAGCCGCCAAAGTGCTGCCGAAATGTACGCAACGGGACGTCACCAGCCAACACGTGTTCGCCCAGCGCCAGGGCAAAAGCCCAGGTAATGCCCTGTATCGGCAATCTGGCGGCACTGCATCTCACGCAAAATGACCCCTTTGGCTGACTGGGGGTCAAGAGGTCCCGGGTTCAAATCCCGGCAGCCCGACGAGTAAGTGCAGGTCAGGGAGTGTGTCTGTGTTGGTGCGGGGGCGGGCATCCCGGTCAGGGAGCCAAAGTCAGTTTGACGGCGCTCCGAACATGGCCTCCATGGGCGCCTTGGCCGCGGCAATTGCCGGTAGACCCTGCCCGCCGTATGCAGCAATACTTGTCACTCCGCCAAACGAGACCCACTCGGTCCGTATCCCGTCGAACTACAGCCTGTGCTACCCAGAGATACCCCCGATCGTTCCCGGCACCACGGGAGACGCCAACGTACCCTGAGACATGCCGCGGCCGTTCTCATCAGCCCTGAGGACCTTGCTCAGCTGGAAGAGACGGTCGACGTCCTTGGCGATCCAGAGGCGCTGGCCGAGATCCGCGAGGCGGACGGGGCCTACCAATGCGGCGATGTCGTCCGGGGAATCGAGGCCGCCCGACAGCTTCGTCGGTGACCGATGAGGAGGCCGCCTACGGACTGGTCCTCACGGCGCCCGCCCAGCGGGCCATTGCCGACCGACTGCCCGAAGCGGTGGCGGCTGCGGTCACAGACTTCCTCTATCGCATTCGAGACGACCGGCGCGAGGTGGTCGTCCTCGGGATCGAGCATCGGTACGATGCCTACCACCCGCTGTAGGGCCGTCTGACGATGAGGTGGCCGGTGCGGGCAGAGGTCGCTCAGTGACAAGGGACGCCGAGCCCCCGACCGCCGCTGACCCCTTCGTTCGGGATGGGCCCACGGTGGTGTCCTACGGGGCCCTCGGGGCCTATGCCTTCTGCCTTTACGCTTTTGGTCCGGTGCTCGCCCTGCTGCGCTCCGAATTGCACTTCTCCTACACCTTGATCAGCATCCACACCAGCCTCTGGGCGGCTGGGGCGGTGCTGGTGGGGCTGACTTTTGCCTGGTCCTGCCGCTCGGCGGGGTGCTGGTCATCGCTTCCCCCTGCTGCTGGGGACGCTGGCCGACCACGTTGGGCTGTCAACCGCCTTCGCCGTCGAACCCGTTCTTCTCATTATCTCCGCCGTGTTGCTCCTGGCCGGCACTCGGGCCAGCCGGACCATCCGGGCCAGGCCGGCATGATGTCCGGCTGTTATGGATAGACACCGGCCCTTGACTCATCCGGGCGGCGACAGATCGGTCCATCGGTCGTCGCAGACGCGCTAGCGTCCGGATCAGCGATGCAAGGACGGGTCTACCAACCGACACCGGGGGAAGGCCAACCATGGTCTATCGCCTATCACTCGGCCGATTGGGTCAGTGGCGCCCGGCGACGGATATCCCGGAGCGGCTTCTCCACCCAGGAGGAGGCCGAGGCTGCGCTGGCACGAGCGGTGGCCGACGCTGAGGCCGGTGCCGTAGCCGTGCGTCCCGCTCAACGCAGCGTGACCGAGTTCTTGGAGGGCGAATGGTTGACTGCCCTGGCCAGCAAGGATCTCGGGCCAGAAGTGGTCGAGCGATACCGGTCAGTGGTCGAGCAGTGGATCGTCCCCCATGTCGGGGCGATGGAGCTGGGCCGGCTCACACCCAAGACCATTGAGGGCCTCTACGACACCCTCCGAGCCCCGTCCACCACAACCCAAGGCCCCGAGCAATCAGCACTGCCGAATCTCCGGCTCACGGCGGAGGTGCTGCGCATGGCCCTGGGGCAGGCGGTGAGCGAGGGCCTGATCCCACGCAACCCAGCCGATGTGGTCGACCCGGGCCCGGACGCGGACGCGGACCCCGCGCCATCTCGGGCATCGGGAGAAGCACGCAATCAATAGCTGCCGACCTCGATCATCTGGACGATTCGTCCAGATGATCGAGGTCATCTTGCCGGTGCTGGACGAGATCGAGGCTCTGCCTGGCGTGCTGGCCGGGATGCCCGACGGCTACCTACCGCTGGTGGTGGACAACGGTTCCAGTGACGGGTCCGGTGACTTGGCCCGTTCCCTCGGGGCGAGGGTGGTTGTCCAACCCATCCGGGGGTTTGGGGCCGCCTGCTGGACCGGGCTGGGGGCGTCCACCACCGAGGTTGTCTGCTTCATGGACGCCGACGGGTCGCTCGATCCCACTGAGCTGGCAGCGGTGGCCGAACCGGTGGTCGAGGGACGTCTTGACCTGTGCCTCGGTCGCCGCCGGCTGGCGCCCGGATCGATGCCCTGGCAGGCCCGGCTCGGCAACCGGGTGCTGGCGGCCGAGCTTCGTAGGCGTACGGGACTGGCCCTGAGGGACCTCGGGCCCATGCGAGCGGCCCGTAGAGCCGAGCTGATCGGACTGGGCCTGGCTGACCGGCGCAGCGGTTGGCCGTTGGAGATGGTGCTCGCTGGGGCTCTCGCCCAGTGGCGGATCGGTGAGGTGACGGTTGGCTACCAGCGCCGAGCCGGGGGCCGCTCCAAGGTCACTGGGACCATCATGGGAACCTTGCGAGCATCCCGGGAGATGGCCCGGCTGCTGGGCGACCACCCAGGCACCGACCCCAAGTTCCCTGGGCGAGGCCAGGTCACTCGCTGAGGCCAGCGAGGAGATGCCTCGCCGTCATCAGCCCAGCAGTTGGGCCAGTGGCCCGGTGTGGAGCTGATCGAGGATCTCCTTGACGCCGCCATAGACATGGAGGGCGCCAGCTTGGGCCAGCTCCTGCTGGCTGAAGCCACCACTCTCGACCGCGACGCATCCCAGGCCGGCCGCTCTGGCCGCCTCGACGTCCCACACGCTGTCGCCCACCACCAACGCCCGCCCTGGATCGATCGAACCGGCTTGGAGGGCAGCCCGAAGGACATCGGGATGGGGCTTGGACCGCTCGACATCGTCGGCCGTGGTCTGGGCGTCAATGACGTCGGTGGCGTCGCTGGCTCCCAGTAGCTCGACCATGGCCTCCACCTCGTCCCCCGGAGAGGAGGTGGCCAACACCACGGCCGCGCCCTCACGATGCAGGGCAAGAAGCAGCTCAACCGCCCCCGGGAAGACACGGGCATCTCTGATCAGCTCCTGGTACCGGCCGGCTCGAGCCTCGATAGCCCGCGGGCTGTCGTGCCCCAGCAGTCGGGGAACCAACTGGTCACCGCCCATGCCCACCAGCCGGTGGATGGCGTTCATCGGCGCCCACTCCCCCGCATCACGCAGCGCCCGGGCCCAGGCCAGGGTGTGCAGGTAGTTGGTGTCCACCAGTGTCCCGTCCAGGTCGAACAGCACCCCGGGCCGCCCGGTCATGGGCTGGTCCAACCGGAGTCAGGTCCCTCGACCGGACCTGGTCCCAAGGTCCGGTCGCCAGGTAGGGCAGTTGGGGGTTCGCCGGGACCAAGGATCAGCTCCGACCCCGCTTCCAGGACGGGAGTCGGGCCGGTTGGCGATCCTGGCGTGGCTCGCAGGACGGTCTCGGCGTCGAGGATCCGGTAGGCGTAACCCTGCTCGGCCAGGAAGCGCTGACGCCGGACCGCGAATTCCTGGTCATTGGTGTCGCGTGACACGACGGCGAAGAAGTGGGCCTGGCGACCGTCGGCCTTGGGCCGTAGAATCCGGCCCAGCCGCTGAGCCTCCTCCTGGCGACTGCCAAAGGTGCCCGACACCTGCACGGCCACCGAGGCCTCGGGCAGGTCGATGGAGAAGTTGGCCACCTTGGACACGACCAGCACCGGCTCCTCCCCCTGCCGGAACGCCTCGAAAAGGCGCTGACGCTCCTTCACCGGGGTCCGCCCCACTACCAGGGGTGCCCCCAAGGTGGTGGCCAGGACCTCGAGTTGGTTGATGTACTGACCTATCACCAGGGTGGGCTCACCCCGGGCCAGCGCCGCCCGGCAGATGGCCTCCACCACCGCCAGCTTGGACCGGGCACACGCACCCACCCGGTAACGGTCCTCGGCCTCGGCCACCGCATAGGTCATTCGCTCCTCGTCGGTCAGGGTTACCCGGACCTCGGTGCACCGGGCCGGGGCGATCCAACCCTGGGCCTCGATGTCACGCCACGGCGCGTCGTAGCGCTTGGGCCCGATGAGGCTGAAGACGTCTCCCTCCCGGCCATCCTCTCGGACCAGGGTGGCGGTCAGCCCCAGGCGTCGGCGACTTTGTATGTCGGCGGTCATCCGGAACACCGGAGCGGGCAGCAGATGCACCTCGTCGTAGACGACCAGCCCCCAGTCCTCGGCCGAGAACAGCTCCATGTGGGGATACAGACCGCCCCGGCGGGTGGTGAGGATCTGATAGGTGCTCACCGTGACCGGCCTTATCTCCTTGCGCAAACCGGAGTATTCGCCCACTTCTTCATCAGTGAGGCTGGTCCGGGCCAGCAGCTCAGCCCGCCACTGACGGGCGGCGACGGTATTGGTCACCAGGATCAGCGTGCGAGCTCCGGCCTGGGCCATGGCGGCTGCTCCCACCAGCGTCTTGCCCGCTCCGCAGGGCAGCACCACCACGCCGCTGCCGGCAGCCATGAAGGCCTCCACCGCCTCCAGCTGGTAGGGCCGGAGCTCGAAGCCATCCCCCTCCCGCAGGGTCATCGGATGAGAGGCACCATCGACGTAGCCAGCCCGATCCTCGGCTGGCCAGCCCACCTTGAGCAGAGCCTGCTTGAGGCGTCCTCTGCCCTCCCGGGGGACCGAGATCACCTCGGCGTCGATCCTGGGACCGACCAGGGGGACAATCGCCTTGGCCCGGAGGATCTCCTCGAGCACCGGTTGGTCGGTGGTGCGCAGGATGAGCCCATGGACCGGGTCCACTTCAAGCACCAGGCGCCCGTACCGGGCCATGACATCGGCCACGTCCACCAGCAGGGCCTGGGGAACCGGGTAGCGGGACCACCGGAGCAAGGCGTCTACCACCTGCTCGGCGTCGTGACCGGCGGCTCGGGCGTTCCACAATCCGAGCGGTGTGAGTCGGTAGGTGTGCACATGCTCGGGCGAGCGCTCCAGCTCGGCAAAGGGGGCGATGGCCGCTCGACAGGCCGGCGCGTCGGGATGATCGACCTCCAACAGCAGGGTTCGATCAGACTGGATGATCAGCGGACCTTCGCTCACAGCACTCGCTCCTCCTCGGCCGGGGTCAGCATTCTGGCCCACACGATGCGATCCAGAGACAGTCTCAGGTTCTCCCACCGGGGCAGGCAGGCGACCGTGACGTCGGGGGACTCCACCATGAGCGGCGCCGCGGTGACCTGGCTGATCTGGCCGGTCGAGTTGGTGTAGGCCATTCGTACCAGCCACTCTTCGTCACCGGCCTGGTCCAAGAGCGCTTCGATGGCGTCCGGCCGCCGGGCGATCTCGGTGGGCCTGGATACTCCTGGTTCATCCTGGGGCTCGTCCCCGCCGCTCGAGCCCGCCTGGCAGTCGACGGTCTCCAGCAGGCCGGCGCGAGCCAGTATTCCCATGACATCCTGCATCGCCTCTCGGTCGTGCATCTCGTCGTCAGGGATGTCCTCGGGGTCCTCGATCAGTGTCTCCACCCTGTTGGGCAGGCTCAGCGGGAGCTGGTCGAGTGGACCGTGCCGAGAGCCAGAGCCCGAAGCCGTGGCCCCTCTGCCCGCCGCCCGTGAGCCCGGCGCCGGTCCGGGGGCCCGGCGCAGCTGGGCCACCAGGGCGACGGGGTCGGGAGAAGGCGTCCAGCCTTGACGCTCCCCCAAGCTCCCGAACAGCGGCAAATCCGGCGCTCGCAGGGGCGCAGAGCGGACCAGCACCAGCGAGCCGTCGGGCTGCTCCCGGGCCGGAAGGTACCCGGCGGTCCTGAGCGTCTCGGTCACTGTGGCCGGATCGGCGTCGCTCACCAGCACGGTGGGAGCCAACTGGCGCAGGCCCAGGCGACTGGTACGGCGAGCCCGTACCACCTCGGCCAGCAGCGACGGATCATCGCAGCGCAGGTAACAGCTGGCCGCACCCACCCGCATTGCCCCATGGCGGCGGTCCAGGTCGGCCACCAGGTAGGCAAGCGGCTGGGGCACCCCCTTGGTGGCGTGGGCTTCCAGGAAAGTCATCACGTCCTGGGCGCTGCGCCCGGCGTCAAAGGCCCGACGCATCGACGTCTCGCTGAAGCGGCACACCGTGGCTCCCCCGCTGGACTCGAGGTCAGCCAGGAGGGCCAGCTCCTGGCGAACGGATGCGGCCAACTCCCCGGTGGCCACGGCAGTCAGATCGGCCTGGAGCAGTATCCGGCTGGTCACCGCGGGGGCCCAGTGGGACAGAGCAGCAGTCGCCTCCTCGAGCTGGCCACCAGCTACCAATCGTCCCGGTCCGCTCAGCGACCCGAGGGCGAAGAGCCCGAGAAGCTCCGCTTCGCCTCCTACCCAGGCGATGAGCTGATCGGGCATGGCCGGCCCGCCGCGCCACTGGCCGGGCGCGTCCCACCACGCCCGTTGGCGCACTGTCACGGCCTCGCCGGAGTGGCCCTGTGCCACCTCAGCCAGAGTGTTCAGCACGACGTGGCGACGCGGTACCGCCTCAGGCTCGTAGCGCGCCAGCAGCGGCGGGATGGGCTTCTCGTCCATCCCGATTGCGCCGGCCAGACTCACATGCAGGTCAGCACCGAGCCAGGCACGCACCAGGGCAGACCAGCGGTCGGCCACGGGGAGTGTGAGCCATTTGTCGTAGGCGGGCCGGGGCAGGGCGACCTCCGGGACCTGGTCGTCGCCCGACCTCCCGCCCGAGCCACCAGCCCTCCCGCCCGAGGCACCAGCCCTCCCGCCCGAGGCACCAGCCCTCCCGCCCGAGGC
>QHCF01000090.1 GCA_003244275.1 Acidimicrobiales bacterium | reverse complement strand
GCCCTCACCGGCCCCGGGACCTCAGACGTTCCAGTATTGCCGGGCGTAACGAGATCCATAGTCCGGCTCCTTGTTGATCGCCCCCTGGGACAGGAGCAGCCGGCCGGCCCCCTGGAACTGACTCTGACGCTGGGCGTCGAAGTGCCAGACCGCCCCCACGTTGGAGAGCACCGCGTTGTAGACGGCCTCGGAGTACCCGAACTCGGTCACCAGGAGCTGATGCCACCGCTGGCGGCTGTTGACCCCACCAGGCGTGAGGTACTCACCTGCCCGGCGCTGCAACGTGGCCGCCAGCCGGCACAACTGAGGCTGGGCCAGCATCCGCGACGATGCCCACAGGGCCGTGTTGAAGTCGCCCACCGGCGTGTCGTAGACGGCTCCCAGTCGCTGGCCCACGCCTGTCACCACGCTCTGGGTGCACAGGGGCTCGGTGCCGACATAGGCGTCGACGTCACCTCGCTGGAGGGCCCCGGGCTGGTCGGCGTAGCCGAGCGGGATGTCGGTGACATCGTTGCCCAGCTTGAGGTGCTGGCCGGCCAGCAGGTCGTTGATGATCAGGGTCTGGATGCCGGGGGGCGGAACCGCCACCTTCTTCCCCTTGAGGTCGGCGATGCGAGAGACATCGCCCTTGCGACCGATGATCCCAATGCCCTGGCGGGACACCATGCCGATGATCTTGGAGGTGAGCATGCCCTGGGAGGCGGCAATGATGGTGTTGTAGGGCCCCATCAGTCCGAAATCGATCTGGCCCGCCTCCAGGCCGTCCTGGACCTCGCTGGCACTGGTGACGATCTTTACGTTGACGGTGATCTCCTTGGGGGCGAACTGCTGCCAGTACAACGGTGACGAAGCGTGGTTCTTGGCATACACGCAGGTGGTGATGGTGGTCGGTGGCAGGTTGGCGAACGCGACGCCGCCGGTCCCGGTCACACTGGACTTGGACGCAGTGTTCTTGCCACAGGCCCCCATGGCCAGCAGGGCACTGGCACCGGCGGCCGCCTTGAGCAACGACCGTCGGCTGATCGGCTCGTCGGCACCGGTGGGGGACTCGATCATCGGGGGGATCCTCTCGTGGGGGGCGGTGCTGGGTCACGCTGATGATACGCATTGGCACGAGTCGCCGAGCGGAACGCCATCCGGGTGACCTGGCTGGCGCCAGGCAGTTGCAGCACCTAACCTACCGATCAGTCGCCGGACCGCCTGGCATCGACAACCCCGAGGTGAGCCATGTCATCGCACCGCGAAGCGCCGCAGATCTCCAAGGACCCGGTGGCCGACAACACTGACACCTACGCCTTCGTCAGCCCTGACGCCCCCGACACGGTCACCATCCTGGCCAACTACATCCCCCTGGAGGCTCCGGCCGGCGGCCCCAACTTCTACGAGTTCGGCGACGACGTGCTCTACGAGATCCACATCACCAACTCCGGTACCGCCATGAGCGACATCACCTACCAGTTCAGGTTCACCACCCAGGTGGCCGACCCCAACGTCTTCTTGTACAACACCGGCCCTATCACCTCCATCGGCGCGGCCACGTGGAACCGCAAGCAGTTCTACAGCGTGACCAGGGTGGACAAGTCGGGAACCGCGACTCTGGCCTCCAACCTGGCCAGCCCCCCCTGCAACATCGGGCCCCTGTCCACTCCCAACTACCGCTCCCTGGCCCAGATGGCTGTTCACCCACTGCCGGGTGGGGGAAAGGTGTTTGCCGGCCAGCGGGGCGAGGGCTTCTACGTGGACCTGGGTGCGGTGTTCGATCTAGCCGACCTGCGTCCGTTCGAGAACCTGCACGCCGGCAGCTCGCTGGCCCCGACCGGGGGCATCAATGCTCTGGCCACCTCCAACGTCCACACCATCGCCATCCAGGTGCCCAAGGCCATGCTGACCAGCGATGGTTCCAACCCGACCGACGCCACCAGCGCCAAGTCGGTGATCGGGGTCTACGCCTCGGCCAGCCGTCAGGCCAGTCGGATCTACGACGTCAACAACACCGGGGCCATCATGAACAGCGGCCCCTTCGTCCAGGTGTCCCGCCTGGGCATGCCGCTGTTCAACGAGCTGCTGGTCGGCTTGGGGCAAAAGGACTTGTGGAACGCCAGCGCCCCCGCCGGCGACTCCAGGTTCGCCGCGGGAGTAGCCCAGCCGGTGTTGGCCACCCTGCTTCCCGCCCTGTACCCGAACGTGTTCCCCAACCTGGCCAAGCTCAATGCCCAGCTTATGGGCAAGCCCACCGCCATGCAGCGCGCTGACCTCTTGGCCATCTTCCTCACTGGCATCCCGGCGGGCATCATTCCCGGCTTTCAGAACAACACCGGGACCGTGCAGTCCGACTTCCTGCGCCTCAACATGGCCGTCCCCCCCAGCTCCAGCCCCAACCCCCTCGGGCTGCTGGGCATGGACGCCGCCGGCTTCCCCAACGGACGCCGGGTGATCGACGACATCGTGACGATCGAGCTGCGAGCCCTGGCCGGGGTCACCTACGCCCTGGTAGTCAAGAGCTACGTGCCCGACGCGGCCGCCACCAAGGTCACCGACGGGGTCACCGATGCTGGGCTGGCCTTCCTGTCCAGCTTCCCCTACCTGGCCGATCCCCACAGCGGCTATGACACACCCGGCACCACTCCCAACTGCCCCCCCACCACCACGGGTGCCGCCGCGGCCGGCGGCGCCGCCGGGTCGGGCGGCAACGTAGGCCAGTCCCAGGGGGGGCCGATTCCCGTTGGGGCGCCCCAGACGGGTGGAGGGGGCGCGGCCGTCCTCGGTCACCCAGCCTCGCTGGCTGGGGCCACCACCCTGGCGGCCGGGGCGGCCACCCTGGCGGCCGCCGGTGCGGCCGGAGTGGCAGTAGCCCAGCGCAGGGGGAATGGCCAGCACCCAGCCGGCAATGGCTCATCCGGCAAT
>QHCF01000070.1 GCA_003244275.1 Acidimicrobiales bacterium | reverse complement strand
CCTGGATGAATGATCGAGGTTAGGGAGTTATCCTCCGAACGATGCCAACGTGGTCATCGTCGGGACCAGTCGCTGGCGGGCCAGGGCTCGAACCTGGAACCTCCTGATCCAAAGTCAGGCGTTCTGCCGATTGAACTACCCGCCAATGTAGACAGTGGCCACCCTTAGGCGTACCACACTCACAACCTTGGAGATGCTTCCGCCTCCGGACCACGGCTGTATCCACCCGCCAGCCTGCCACTTCAAATCAACCTCAGTTGGCCCCCGCCGGACAGGTCGGCTAACCTGGTCACAGGCCAATGGGATCACTCATCAAGAAGCGGCGCAAGCGAATGCGCAAGAAGAAGCACAAGAAGATGCTGAAGGCCACTCGCTGGCAGCGTCGTGCCGCCGGGAAGTAGCTGAGCCGGGTCAACTTTCGACTTGGCTCGGGCACCGTGACGTTGCTTGACCGGTGTCGCCCCCGCTCGACCGCTGGAAGCCCTCACCGGGCTGCGGAATGGACCTCCAGCAACCGGGCGTGCTCACCAGCCAGCTCCATGCGCTCCTCGAGCCCCAATGACCGGAGGCTTCCCTCGAGGAACCAGGTGGAGCCGCTGCCAGCCAGGCGCGGCTCCTGCCCACTCACCTCGTTGAGATGATCTCGCCAGAGGGCTAGTCGTGGCTCCACCGCCACCGCCGCCTGCTCCAGGTCATTGCTCCCGCCGCCCGGCCGCCGGCCCAACTCGTCCCAAGCTCCATAGACCGCCGCGGTAGCGATCCCGAACGGCAGGAGGGCCAGCACAAACGACCTGTCTTCGAAGGCCAGCGGCTCGACCACCTCCCCGACCCCGCTTACTCTGGCTCTTCCGCCTACCAGGCAAAAGGGCACATCAGCGCCCAGCTCGGCGGCCACCACCATGTCCGATACGCCCGCCCAGCGCAACACCGCGGCGGCATCAGCTGATCCTCCGCCCAGCCCGGCGCCGGGCGGGATCCTCTTTTGCAGCCGTACGTGGGCGCGCCGCCCAGCCGCCCGCAGCGCCCGCCTCACCAGGTTGTCCTCCCCGGACCCGACCGCCTGTCCCTCGAGGGTGCAGTCCACCACTTCGAGACCATCGCCATCGGTGAAATTCAGCCCATCGGACAAATCCAGGCTGATCATCTCGGCGTCCAGCAGGTGGTAACCGTCGCCCCGCACTCCGGTGACCCGGAGCGACAGGGTCAGCTTGGCCGGGGCCCGCTGGTAGCCGCTTGGCGACACGCCGCTAGCCTCCCCCAGGCCGCCACGTCGAGCTCCTCGGCTCGGGCCTCCGGGCGCACCCCGGCGGCCGCGAATACCTCCGGCCCAACCAGACCGGCCAGGGAGCCGCGCAGCATCTTGCGTCGGTGGGCGAAGCCGGCGCCGATCAGCGCACCTATGGCGTCATAGCCAATTAACGTCGGGTCGACCGCCGGCTGGGGGCGACGCACTACTGACACCAGGACAGACTCGACCTTGGGCCGGGGAACGAAGACGGTGGACGGTACTCGCCCCACCACTGTCGCCCTGGCCCAGTAGGCCACCTTGGCCGACACCGCCCCATAAGCGCCATGGCCCACACCGGCAGCCAGGCGTTCCCCCGCCTCTCGTTGCACCATGACCATCATCCTGGTAATGGCGGGTACCTCCTCCAAGAGGCGCACCACCAACGGTGTAGCCACGTTGTAAGGCAGGTTGGCGACCAGGACCCACTCATGGTGGTCGGCCAGCAGTTCAGTCCAGTCCAGCTTGAGCGCGTCGCCGTGGACCACCCGGGCTCCCACGCCGTCGAGCACCAAGCGCAACACCGCCACCAGCCGCCCATCGATCTCGATAGCCGTGACCTGCGCCCCCGCCTCCGCCAAGGCGAGGGTCAGCGATCCCAGGCCGGCGCCGATCTCCACCACCGACTGCCCAGGGTCCAACTCAGCCAATCGCACGATACGGCGCACGGTGTTGGCGTCAGCCACGAAATTCTGACCCAGGGCCCGGCTGGGTCGCAACCCGTGGGCGTCCAGCAGCTCCAGCACGCCCGACCGTCCGAACAGCCTGGGAGCCACCTGGAGCGCCGGGCTCACCACCGGATGTGGGCTTCGAGCACCCCCGCCGACGGATTGGTCAGCGCCGCGAAGGTCGACTCGGCCAGGTCCAGGATGCGACCACTTATGTACGGGCCACGATCGTCCACCACGCAGGTGGTACTGCGTCCATTGGCCAGATCGGTCACCGTCACCACCGTACCCTTGGCGATGGTTCGACTGGCACATGTGCCAGGAGTTATGGCGTACCAGGACACCGCCCCACTCTGCTGATGGGCCGACGACATTCTCCGCGCCGAAGCGGAGGAGGGGGCCCGGTGAGCCACCAGGGCGGGGGTCCTCGGACGGGGGCCACCAACAGGAGCGCTCAAGCGCGGGGACGGCTCCGAGGTGGGGGGAGCCGTGGCAGCCGTGGAGGCATTCATGCCGGTTGGGGAGACTTTCGACGTGGGAATGGTCACGGCTGGGACGACCGCCGCCGAAGACGGAGTCACGGCTGGGGCGGTAGATGGTGGAACGGTCAAATCCATCGGGCCCGGTGCCTCGATACCGCCCAGACCCTGACCGACGTTATCGGCGGCGGAACGGGCGCCATCCCAGACGCCCGTTCCAGTCCGCAACCCCCCGGAGGCGGAGACCGTATGACTCGAACGGGAGGGGGGGGCACCAAGGCGGACCACGAGTATCACCGGGGTCGCCAAAACAGCGACCCCCGCAACCAGGCCGGCCGCTCGCCACCTGGCGCGTGTCCGTGGGCGTCCCTGATCGCCTAGCGGGCCGACGACCGGCAGGACCACGAGGTCCAATGGCAGCGCAGGCGCAGCGACGTCGGCAACCCCCAGGTCTGGCCGCGGCGGGGAGGGCACAGCGACGCTGGCAACCAATAGATGGGGCAGCTGCGCCAGGGATGTAACCGGCGATGCCCCGGCGTCCTGGTGGCGCGTCGTATGCCCAACCTGTGCCTGCCCATCCGGCCCATGGTGGCGCTGGGCCTGGCCGCCCTGGACGTGGCTACCCGACCCTTGGCGGCCCTGGACGTGGCGACCGTGCGCCGGTCGAACATGCTTGTGAACACCATGCTTGTGGTGGTGACCCTGCTGGTGACGTACACGATGGTGCTGGTGAGACGCTGCCCTCATGCCCGCACGGTCCCCACCGACAGTTCAGGAGCGCCAAGAGCTAGTCGGTACGTCACATTGGGTACGGCGGTCTTGGAGACTGGACATACCTTCCTGCCGGAGGTGCAAACGACCGAAAAGGGCCGATTGATGCCTGGTTGCACCCTAGATTACAGCAGCCGACCGGCAGGGACCAACCCGAAGACCTCCGAGGCGGCGGCCGCCGAGGACAGCTCGACGGCCTCGACTGCCACTCCCCGGACGGCCGCTACCGCTGCCCCCACGACTGGCACCAGGCCCGGCTGATTGGCTGTCCCTCGGTGAGGAACGGGTGCCAGGTATGGGGAGTCCGTCTCCACCAGCAGCCGCTCGCTCGGGCACAGGGCGGCCGCCTCCCGCACCTCGGACGCCCCCTTGAAGGTGACGATCCCGCTGAAGGACAAGAAGCCGCCTCGATCGAGACAGCGCCGGGCCTCGTCCGGACCGCCGGTGAAGCAGTGGAACACGATCCGCTCGGGCAGATCGTCGGAATCGAGCACGTCAAAGGTGTCGTCCCACGCTTCTCGGGTGTGGATCACCAGAGCCAATTCGTGGCTGCGGGCCAGAGCCACCTGAGCAGCAAAGGCCTCCCGCTGGGCCGGGCGAGGCGAGTAGTCGTAGTGGTAGTCCAGACCGCACTCCCCCACTGCCACCACCACGTCCCTCGACCCCCGCCCAGCCGCACCACAATCGTTAGCGGTTGACACCGGCCCGACCAGCGAGTCAAGCAACCGGGCGATCCCTTCGACGCCCTCGGCGGCGTGGTGGGGGTGGAGGCCCACGGTGGCCCAC
>QHCF01000083.1 GCA_003244275.1 Acidimicrobiales bacterium | reverse complement strand
CACCACCGCTTGGGACGTCCCCGTCTCGGGCCCGGGGGCGACGAAGCGTTCGCTTCCAGGCGCCACCAAGACCGTCCTTGATGGCGTGATTGCGGCCTTCCATCGCCACGATGGGACTGACGCCAGCGAACTGGCCCTTCGTGTGGCGGCGAGAGCGCAGGCCGATGTGACGGAGGTCCTCGGTCTCCTGACTAGGTACGGTGCGGCAGCTTTGGGTGGCCGCCGTCTTCTGCACCGTTTTGGGAAGGGAGTGCAGTGGAACCCGGCTGATGAGCGTTGCGTCGTGGCCGACATCGGGCTAGGCGAATCGAGCGCATGGTGTATCTCGGGAAGCTTGTGGCCGGTCAAATCCCGTTGATGGTCCACTCCGCCCCGCGACCGGGGCGGTGCGTCGCTTTCAGTTGCGTTGTTGGGGCTGGTTGAGCAGAGCCTCCAGCGCCGCCCGGGGAATGACGATGCGCCGGCCGAGGCGCAGGTGAGGCAACCGCCGGCGAGCCACCATCTCGTAGGCCAGGCCTCGGGAGATACCGAGGAGGCGACCTGCTTCCTCGACCGTGAGGACAAGAGCGGCATCGGGCTGGGCAGGTATGGACTCAGAAACGGACATGCTTACCTCCTGGTCGGTACGGGGCTTGGGGGAGCGGTGACGAAGGGACCCAGACATGGGTACAGAGCGCCCCAGGGGTTGACGGCAACGTTGACGCCGATGTCGACAAATCTGCGACTCTGGGAGAGTCGCCCCTGAGTCGCCCTGAGTCGCCCTCGTGCAACACCAGGTCAAGGGGGGTATCGGCAAACTCGGTCATGGCCAGAAAAAACTTCAGAAATGTTGCCGGCCGACCCTGGGAGAAGGGGGGCGACTGTCCAAATCGACCTGACGTCCCCGTGGGCGGCACCCGCTTGGGCACCGGCTGGAGCCGGCGGCCCCCCTGGGGGGGCCGTCGGAACGGGGGGAGCCGTCGCCTCGGGTGAATCGCCCTGGTGGTCCTTGGTCGTCGGCGGAACAGGGGTGCAGGAGCGGTTGTGCGTGGGGTTGTCAGGTCGAGTCGCCCGTGCGAACACCGTCACACAAGTCCGGCTCCGCCGACGAGGCGGGAGCCATCCGGCCTCCGGGAGCCGGTGTCCCCCTCCTTCAACCGGATATTTGCCACCGCCTCCCGGCGGGTACGGCGCTTGGCAGCCAGTACCCGAGGGCGTGCGAGCGGGCAGCCACTCCCACCACGCGGCCGACGAGCTCACTGCCGGCAACGGCAACACCAGCGGCTGGTCCTATGACCCCAATGGCAACGAGACCGCCGGCGTGGGCTTTACCCACCCGGATCAACGAGGCCTATTCGGCCAGCGACCAGCTCACCGCCATGACCACCACCGATCAGCTCCTGGGTATCACCTTCAACAACAACCCGACCAACTTCAACGCCGGGCTGACCAACACCGAGCGCACTGCTTCAGGGTCCACCACCTACCAGAACGGTCCCGAGGGCCTGGCCAACCAGACCGGCAGCAACGCCACCATCAGCTTCACCCACGATCCCTCGGGCACGCTGATAAGTGAGCGCGTAGGTGGTCAGAGCTACTACTACCTCTTCGACGGCCGAGGCAGCGTGGTCGGTCTGGTCAATGCCAGCGGGGCCAAGGTCAACTCCTACGGCTACGACCCCTACGGCGGGGCCCGGGCTACCAGTGAGCAGGTGGCCAACCCCAACCGGCATGCCGGCGGCTACCTCGATGCTACTCCGGGCTCTACCATTTCGGAGCCCGCTACTACGACTCAAGCCTCGGGCGGTGGAGCCAGCTTGATCCGTCTGGTCAGAGCCTCGGGTATGCCTACGCCGGTGACGACCCGACCAATCTCATAGACCCTTCTGGTCAGGCTGTCGTCGACTTCCACGTTGAAGGGTGTTTACAGCTGTGGGTGGAGCTATTATGATAGTCGGTATCGTTATGTATTTTGTACTTAAGCGTAGAAAGTAGTAGTATATAATGTATATAGCGGTGGTCGCAGGGGTGGTAGGTGCGACAGCGAGCTCAGGTAGTAATCCGGTTTTTGTAGCAATAATATTGGTTCTATTAGTTGTCGCTTTTATCGTTATCATGGTCAACAAGTATCGAGGTAAGTAGATCAACGATCCGGTCAGCGTTCGGCTTGGTCTCACGAGCCGAACGCTGACCGCGACACCACAGGGACTGTCTTCGGGAAGAGATGTCCCAAGTGGGGCCGTCCCGCAAGACCCGCCCGGCAGCTCCTTCCACTGAGGGTGGGCCTTGTGACACAGTGCAGAGTGAGCCAGCTCCGGGTGGGCTATGCCCGATGTAGCACCGAGCTCGACCGCCTGGCCCGGTCGGTGCCTGACGCACGGAACATCGTCGAGGAGTGACCGCCCGGGGGGGTGCAGCTCAACATCGCCGGCTCGGTCCACGGCCCGAACGACCCGGTGGGCCGGCTCTTGCCCAACGTGTTGGCCATGGTGGCCGAGTTCGAGGCCGACCTCATCCGGGCCCGTACCCGAGAGGGGATGGCCGTGGCCAAAGCCAAGGGACGCCTCCAGGGCAAGAAGCTCAAGCTGAACGCCCGCCGTGAGGCCCGGCTGCTGGAGGCTTTCGGAACCGGCAAGGACACCATCGCCGAGCTGGCCGAGGAATTCGGCGTGAGTCGCTCCACGGTGTACCGGGGCGTCCAACGTGCCCGTCAACGAGCAGTAGCTGACCGGGGAGGCGGCCGCGCGAGAGCAGCGAATTGCGCCGGCCAGGTCGCCGTAGGAAACGGGAAACCTCTTTCGGCATAGAGTTTGTGTCCATGGCCCGCCGCGCCGAAGATCAGCCACTCGACTCGGCCGTCGTGGTCGTAAACCCCGACGACGAAGTGACCCCCGAGGCGTTCTCCACCTGGCTCGACCAACTCCAATGTGGTGAGCCCCTCCAGCTCAGCGTTACCGCAGCGGAGACGCTCGCCGAAGCCCGAACAGCTGGCGAGGTGTGACTCCGGTTGTTATTGATGCCTCGGCAGGCGTGGAACTCGTAGCCGACACCACTCGAGGCCGATCGCTACGCACCTTGCTCCCCACTGACGCCACTCCTTGGGCGCCTGAGACGTTCTACGTCGAGGTCGGAACCGTGTTGCGTAGGTGGGACCTCAACGCCATCCTCACATCCGACCAGATCAGCGAAGCACTGCACCAGCTCGCGACCTGGCCGCTGCGCGTCGCCCAGGTGCGATCACTATTCGCCGACGCGTGGCGGCACCGCCACAACCTCACCTTCGCCGACGCTACCTACGTTGCCCTGGCAGACCACCTTGGCGCCGAGCTGCTGACCGACGATCACAAGCTGGCAAATGCCCCGACCTTGCCGGTTCGAGTACTGCGACTCCCGATCGAGACTGCCTGATTCGGCCACCAACGCCACCATCATTCCGTCGGCTAGGGCGGCGGGGCGCCCCTGTTCAGGATCCTGCACTGATCCGGGCCACGGGTCTGGGACATCCCACACAGCGGCCACGGGGCCAGCTGTACTGGTTACGAACGTACATTCGAGCCAGTCGGGAGACCACCCGTGACCGAGGTGGTGGATGATCCCGGTCGAAAACAGAGCCGAGAGACCTCGTTTCGAGTGGGCAAGGCATCGTCTCATCGCACCAGCAATCAAGCGGTTGGACCCACTGCCCGAGTGCTGCCAAAGTGGCTTGTATCACTTGAAGGGT
>QHCF01000046.1 GCA_003244275.1 Acidimicrobiales bacterium | reverse complement strand
AGTGGTCCCTGCGCACGTCAGTGACGAAGCGGCGACAGGAACTGCCACATGAGCCCCTGCACCGGCACGGCCACCACTGCCGCGAAGGGAACCGGCACGGCCATAGTCAAGCCTGGCCAGGAATGACTGCCCCCCGGGTAGGTCACCAGCTGTACCGGCTTCCCACTACGACAGGAGGACCAAGTTCTGACGCTCACCGTACCGTTACCCTCGACCACGAGATGGTGGGTTGAGGAGCACCCATTGCGAACCAACAGAGTGGACACCGCCTGGGTGACGGACGGGAGCTGGGCCCCATTGACAGCCACTGTCCCGGGTACGGAGTAAGGGATCTCGGTGTCGCCGATCGAGGCAGCCAGCATGACCGGTAGCGGCGTCCCGGAGGCACAGGCAGTCAGCGGGACTGCTCCATAGGCAGCTACTGCGGCGAACGGCGTCGGGCCACTGCAGGCGATTCGCAGTGCCATCTTCCCACCGTTGCTGTATCCGACCAGGTATATCCGGCGAGGATCGATGCGGTAGTGCCTCATGGCATCGCCCACCACGGCGCGTACGAACGCCACGTCGTCCACACCAGTCGCCTCGGCCAATCCGCAACAGTGCTGGCCTGCATTCCAGCTCTTGGCGTAGCCCGTCGGATACACGAGAACGGCGCGGCCCCCGACGCCGAGAGGATAGAAGTCGGTGCGCTGCTCCTCCAGCTCGGGAGAGACATTCGAACCGTGGAGCACCACCACCACCGGTAGGGCCTGTTTGGATGGGTTCGAGGCCTGTACTGCCAGGTAGCTCCGGGTCAAACCGTTCGACCTCAGGTAATGCAGGCGTCCCTGAGTGCCGGCCTGCAGTGGTACCTGTTCGGTGGAGGGAAGGGCCGGACCGGGCCGGGTTGTCGAACGCGGCCGGGACGCCTTGCTGGGAGACGAGGTCGGCGGGAGGAACGTTGCCGGCGTCCGCCATGTACTGGCCGGGCTGGGGGGGACCGGGTGGACTGCGTGCACCGGCTCGGTGGTGTCCGGGGGGCCCGCCACCTGCGCCTGGCGCGCCCCATGGGCGTAGAGGGCGGCCTGTCCGATTCCCACCATGCACACCGACATGGCCATACCCATCAGCACCTTGACCAGCCGGCGACTGGGCGTCACCGTGACGACTCTGACAGCCAGATCCCACTGGCCTCGCGGCCGGAGGCACGGCCCCGGGAGGGGCGCACCGCGGCATCGGCAGTCGGCGCCTGGGGCACGCCGTCACGGTACCGTGGCTTGATGGCCGATGAAGTGCAGCTATCAGTGTCCGCCGGACCGCCCGAGACGGTGCTGCCCGCGCCGCCGGCGGTCGCCAGCCAGCGCCTCGAGCAGGCTCTGGCCCAGGCTCCTGACCGCCGCAGAGACACGGTGGCCGAGGTGGTGGCCGCCTTCCCGCGCTTCCTGGATGCCTGGGCCCACTTGGGCGATCTCGCCCGCGACGACGTGGAGGCCTATGCCTGCTACCGGGTCGGCTACCACCGAGGGTTGGACGCCCTGAGAGCGGCGGGATGGCGGGGCTCAGGGTACGTGCGCTGGGCTCAGCCCACCAACCAGGGCTTCCTGCGGGCGGTCGAGGGACTCCGGCGGGCGGCGGGCGCCATTGGCGAGACCGACGAGGAGGATCGGTGCGCCCAGTTCCTTCACCAGCTCGACCCGTCCAGACGGGGCGGCGCATCGGCTGACTGAGTCGGACTCGGACCGCCAGCTGGCGCCCGGGCACCGTAGATGGGCTGATTGATGTTGTTGGAGGTCGATCCGGCGAGGGCATCGAAGGCCGCTCCACCCACCAGCGTGGCGCTGGCAACGGCGATCGAGGCGATGACCATACCCACACCCCGCCGGGTCTGGGGGGACCTCCGAATGCGTACGGCCGCCACGGTGGCCAGCAGCAAGGAGATGACCGATGGCACGAATGCGAAGAACAGCGGCACCGAGATGACGGCCACAACCAGGCCGGCCACGGCCAGCGGATCGGCCCGCTGAGTGCCAACCGCGGCGGTCTGGGCCCGGGCGGAGGATCTGGCAGCATTGGCCGGCCGGGCGCCGAAGCAGGGAGGACCGGCGTAGGCCGGCCGAGCGGCGGGGNNAGGCAGGCAGAGCCGCCGTAACCGTTCCCCGCGGCATGAGGCGCCCGCCCACCCACCACGGAGCCACCGCCTTCGGGTGTCTGCTTGGGGTGGCCTTGAACAGGCGGATGCTCACTCATGCCGGGATGGTTCCACATTAGCGTTGGCCTGGTGGGGGCGGCTGCTGTTTGCTCGTTCTGTGCCATTGCCGCCGGCCAGGCTGGCGCCCACATAGTTCTCTGGGAGGCCGAGGTGTGCGCCTTCCTGGACAACCGACCCCTCTTCCCCGGTCACGTCCTGCTGATACCCCGGGCCCACCACGAGCAGCTGACCGACCTCCCGCCGAGCCTGCTGTTGCCCGTCTTCGACGCCGCCCAGCGCCTGGCCGGTGCCGTGGTCACGGCGGTGGGTGCCCAAGGATCGTTCGTGGCCATGAACAACGTGATCAGCCAGAGCATCCCCCACCTCCACATCCATGTGGTGCCCCGGCGCCCCAAGGACGGGCTGCGGGGCTTTTTCTGGCCCCGCCATCGCTACCCGGACGAAGAGGCCGCCAGTGAGACGGCAGGGGCCATCCGCTCAGCCCTCGGCCCCTGAAGCGGCCGCCACGCCCCGGCCGGCGCCACCGCCCACCCGGCCCCGGACGCCACCGGCCTCTTGCCCGCACTCACTCGAAATGCATCAGGTGGTGATCCCGCCTTCCCCTGCGCAACAAGACGTACCGCCCCCACAACAAGTCGTCAGGACCCAGAGGCCGGCCCAGGTCATCCTGGCGACGGTTGTTGACGTAGGTCCCGCCCTGGGCGATGGCCGTGCGGGCCGCCGACCGAGAAGGAACCAGCCCAGCCCGGACCAGGGCCTCCACCAGGCCCAGGCCGGAGCCGTCAAGCACCGAGCGGGACAGCACCGTAGAAGGCGCATCGGCCAGCACCTCGAGCAGGGTGGCCTCGTCCAGATCGGCCACCACCTCTGAGAACAGAGCCACCGCCGCTCGCTCGACCCGGCGGGCGTCGTCCTCGCCGTGGACCAGGGCAGTGACCTCGTGGGCCAGGGCCCGCTGCGCCTCCCGCCGCTCGGGATGCTCGGCCACCTGGCGGTCCAGCTCGGTGATGCGATCCCGGTCCAGCCAGGTGAAATAGCGAAGGTACGCACCCACCACCGCGTCTTCGCTGCGCACCAACCACTGGTACAGCTGGTATGGACTGGTGCGCCGCCGGTCCAGCCACACCGTGCCCGACTCGGTCTTGCCGATCTTGGTCCCGTCCGCCTTCACCACCAATGGAGTGGTCAGCCCCCACACTTCGGCTGCCCTGCGCCGACGCACGAAATCCACGCCTGCCGTGATGTTCCCCCACTGGTCACTCCCGCCCATTTGCAACCGGCAGCCATAGGTGTCGAAGAGGTGCAGGAAGTCGTAGGCCTGCAGGCACATGTAGCTGAGCTCGGTGAACGAGATGCCCTGCTCCCGCGTCTCCAGGCGGGTCCGCACCGACTCCTTGGCCACCATCTGGTTGACGCTGAAGTGCTTGCCCACGTCACGGAGGAATTCGAGCAGCCCCAGCGGCCACAGCCACTCGCCGTTGTCGGCCAGGATGGCCCGAGCNNCGAACCGCTCCAGCTGGGGTCGGATGCCCGCCACGTTGGCCGCCAGCGCCCCTCGGTCCAGGAGGGCCCTCTCGTCGCTGCGCCCCGACGGGTCGCCGATCATCCCAGTCCCCCCCCCGACCAGGGCGATGGGCTGGTGACCGGCCTCTTGCAGTCGGCGCAGGTTGCACAGCTGCACCAGGTGGCCGACGTGGAGGCTGTCAGCAGTGGGATCGAAGCCGCTGTAAAAGCAGAGTCGCTCGGTGTTCAGGCGCCGGGCCAGGTCCGCCTCGCTCGTTTGTTGCACCAATCCGCGAAATTGGAGGTCTTCTGACAACTGGCTCATTGCCCACAGCCTGCCATCCCGCCGGACAAGGGGTTTGCTGCCTCAGGTGGAATGGGTAGAAATGGCTCCAGTGCTCGAGCTCGATGATCTCACTCGGAGATTTGGCCCGGTGGTGGCTCTCGACCACCTGTCACTGCAGGTGGCTCCCGGAGAGCTGGTCGGCCTCCTCGGACCCAACGGAGCAGGCAAGTCCACCGCCATCCGCATCGTCTTCGGCCTGTTGCGAGCCCACGCCGGGGAGGTTAGGTGGGAGGGGCGTCAGGTGGGCCAGGCCGACCGACGCCGCTTCGGCTACCTGCCCGAGGAAAGGGGCCTGTATCCCAAGATGGCGGTGTCCGAGCAGCTGGTGTACCTGGCTCGCCTCCATGGGCTGGATCGTGGCACCGCCTCGACCGCCACGGACGCCTGGCTGGACAAGATGGGGCTCTCCGACCGGGGCGGCGACAAGGTCGAGCAGCTATCGCTGGGCAACCAGCAGCGGGTCCAGCTGGCCGCCGCCCTGGTCCATGACCCGGTGCTGGCCATCATGGACGAGCCCTTCTCGGGCCTGGACCCGGTGGCAGTCGACGTGCTCAGTGCCACCCTGGCCGAGCGGGCGGCCGCCGGGGCGGCGGTGGTGTTCTCCAGCCATCAGCTGGACCTGGTCGAGAACCTGTGTGACTCGGTGGCCGTGGTCGACCACGGCCGCCTGGTCATGTCCGGCCCCGTGCGCCAGCTCAAGGAGAGCTCGGGGCGACGGCGCCTGCGGGTGCGGGTGGAGACCAATGGTACGGCGCGCAATGACGGCCCGGGCTGGGCCGAGGGCCTGGACGGAGTCACGGTCACCGGTCACGGCGACGCCGGCACCACCATGACCCTGCGCCCGGAGGTCGACCCACTGGCCGTGCTGGATGTGGCTCGGGCAGCCGGCACGGTGTCGGACTTCGCGCTGGAGCTGCCCAACCTGTCCGAGCTGTTCCGCGAGGCGGTGAGCCGATGAGAGCGCTAAAGGCGGTGGACCGATGACCAGAACAGGTGTGGTGAGGATGGTGGCCGGGCGGGAGATCCGCCAGCGGGCCCGGACCCGGGCCTTTCGGATCTCGACCGCGGTGCTCTTCGTCGCCGCCTTGGCCGGCGTGGGGGTGCCCCACCTGATCGGCCACTCGACCACCACCTATCGGATAGGACTGGCCGGTGCGGTCCCGTCGGGGACGGTCCCATCCCTCGATGGCGCGGCACGGGCCATGGGGGCAAGGGTGAAGGTGACCAACCTGGCCAGCGCATCTCGGGCCAGGTTGGGGGTCGGTGCCGGGAGCCTGGACGTCGCCCTGGTCGACGGCTCCCGTCTGATCACCCAGAAGAGCTCCTCGTCCGCCGCCACCCAGCTGGTGGACCGGGCGGTGGCCACCGCCCGCCTGGCCGGCCGGCTGGCGGCGGCCGGCGCGCCGCCCCCTGAGGTCGCCTCCCTGATCAGCCCCCGACCACTACCGGTCAGGGTGCTCGAGCCTCCTGCGCCCTCCACCAATGCCAACCGGAGCCTGGCCCTGGCTGGAGGCATCCTGCTCTACCTGATGCTGCTGAGCTACGGGATGGCCACCTCCTACGGCGTGCTTGAGGAGAAGACCAACCGGCTGGCCGATGTGCTGTTGAGCATGGTCCGACCAGCTCAGCTCCTGGCCGGCAAGATCCTCGGGATAGGTGTCATCGGGGTCATACAGGTATTGGTCCTGGCCGTCCCGGCCGGCGCCTTGGCTCTGGCCCTCGGCTCGCTGCACGTCCCCGCCGGCACTCCACTCACCTTCCTGGCCGTCCTGGCCTGGTTCCTCTTGGGCTACGGCTTGTACAGCTGTGCGTTCGCCGCCCTGGCCTCGGTGGTGGGCCGCCAGGAGGATCTGGCCTCGGCGCTCACGCCCCTCAGCTTCCTCCTCCTGGGTGGCTATGGCCTGGCCTTCAACGCCGCCTTCGGCAACGCCGACGGCATGCTGGCCACCGTGACCTCGTTCATCCCACCCTTCGCTCCCATGGTCATGGTGGTGCGGGCCGCCGTGGGCCACCTGGCCCCCTGGGAGGTGCCATTGTCCATGGCGCTGGTGGCCCTCTCAACGGTTGCCCTGGTGGTCGCCGGCGGGCGGATCTACAGCGGTGCCATCCTGCGCACCGGAGCCAAGGTCAAGCTGCGCGAGGCCTACCGCTCCGGCACCACCGAGTCCCGACCACTCAGCCAGGACGAGCCTGTCCCGGCTTGAGCGGGGATTAGCTGGGCCAGCTTGACCTGCTCGCTACGCACAATGTTGACCTGCTCGCTACGCACAATGCAGTCCTCAGGCGGCGGAGCGGGCGACCCGGCGAGCCCGACGAGTGCCCGGGTCATAGGACACGCCATTGGCCCGCTCCCGCAGGCGCCGGGGAACTATCGGTACCAGCATCCCGTAGGGCTCACCACCGTAGAGATGGTGGATGGCGTGCGCCTCCCTGAGTCTCTCCAGGAGGCCATTGTGGGGCAGGCGACCCATGCGGGCGTGGATGTAGACGTCGTGGACGAACATGTAAGCCAGGCCGTAGAGGGTCACTCCCACCCCCGCCACCTCGACCGGGTGGACCGCCGGCAGGGTGGCACCGGCGGCCATGGCCAGGATGGTGATGCCGGCAAAGATCACCGGGAAGGCGTCATTGGCCTCGAAGCCACTCCCAGCCGGGAGGTGATGACTGCGGTGCAGCACCCACCCCACGCCGTGCATGACGAAACGGTGGGCCAGGTACGTGACCGGCTCCATCACCACGAAGCTCACCGCGATGATGACGGCCGTGTGCACGGTCATAAGGCTACTCGGCTGCCGAGGAGGGTAGCTTGTCAACATGGCGCGTACTCGACATCCGAGTAAGGACGTCGAGCGAGCCGTCCGCTACGCCGAAGGGCGCGGCTTCGCTCACGTGGCCGCGGGCCGGTCCTCCCACGCCTGGGTTTACCTTCGATGCCCCGGCGACTGCCCGCAGGTGTCCGTCTGGGCGACGCCCCGAGGGACCGGGGAACACGCCACCGAGATCGTCCGCGCCGTAAATCGTTGCCCACATGAAGAACCTCAGGCTGCAGTGCCGTCGTGATCGAGGCGACATGCGGCGCAGCCCCCGGGATCGCCGGCCGGGTGCCGTCGCGATCAGGATGGGACGAGCGCGTAGTGTGTCAGCCCATGACAGCCAAACTGAGCGAAGGTAACGTGGCCCTGCTTCGCAAGCCCGTCTTCGCCCACGTGGCGACGGTCATGCCCGACGGGGGGCCACAGTCCACCCCGGTGTGGATCGACACCGACGGCGAGGCCGTAATCTTCAACACGGCCAAGGGCCGGGTCAAGCATCGCAACATCGAGCGCAACCCGGCGGTAGCCATCTCGGTGGTCGATGACCAGAATCCCTACCAGATGCTCGAGATCCGCGGTGACGCCGAGCTGGTGGACGAGGGGGCGGACGACCACATCGACGCCCTGGCCAAGAAGTACCTGGACAAGGACAGGTATCCCTTTCGCCAGCCGGGCGAGGAGCGGGTCATCGTCCGGGTGCGCCCGACCGCAGTCGTCGGCTGACGCTCGGTCCGGCCCGGGAGGTCACCGGGGCCGCCCCTGACCCTGTCGCCCATGGCGATCCCGGGGACCGAGCCGCTCCCACAGCACGATGGCCAGTGTGACCAGGGCGAAACCATACAGGAAGTCCTCCACCGGGATGCTCAAGGGGAAGCGGACCCCGCTGAAATGGCTCGGGCGGTAGATGACCACCGGGGCGCTGAGCTTGGTCAGCCAGCCGTCCACCGGCACCTGGAAGGCGAAGACGATGGCCAGCGTGACCCAGTAGGACCACCGGCGAAAGATCCCGGTTCTCAGCCAGGCCACCTCCAGGACCACCACGCCGGCAGCGGCGGCCAACGCGGCCAGGGTGTACTCGCCCATCACTGACCGTCCGGCCGTCAGCGGTCGTCGAGGATCCGGCGCACCACCTCGAAGGTGAGCAGGCCGCATACCGGTATGACCACGAAAAACACGACCTCCTCCACGGGCAGGTGCCCGGGCAGGTCCCAACCGGTGGTGTAGAGGCGGCTGTAGGTCCAGTGGTGACGGGCGATGGCCACCACGTCCCAGATCGAGAAGAGGACCACCACCGGGCACAGGGCCAGCAACAACCGCTTGGGCCGGCGCCACACGCGGACCCCCAGGACCAGCTCGAGCGGCAGGGTGACGGCCACGCAGATCCCCATCAGGATCAGGTACTGGTAGCGGCCCATGCCCGCTGGAGCCTACGCGACGACACCTGTCCCGGGGCCTCGACGGCTAGGTTGGGTCCCTGGAGGTACATCAGAGCCGATGATCCTTGACCGAATAACGTGCCCCGCCGATCTGAAGGGCCTCGGCGACGAGGAGCTCGAGACCCTGGCCGCCGAGATTCGGGCCTTCGTCGTGGAGGCGGTATCGCGGACCGGAGGCCACCTCGGCTCCAACCTCGGGGCGGTCGAGCTCACCCTGGCCGTGCACCGGGTCTTCGAGTCCCCCCGGGACATCTTGCTGTGGGACACCGGCCACCAGACCTATGTCCACAAGCTGGTGACCGGGAGACAGGCCGGATTCGCCCAGCTGCGCCAGGCCGGTGGCCTGTCCGGCTACCCGTCGAGGGCGGAGTCGGAGCACGACTGGGTGGAGAACAGCCACGCCTCCACCATCCTCAGCTACAGCCACGGCCTGGCCACTGCCATGGAGCTGGCCGGGGATCGTGAGAGCCGCCGGATCGTGGCCGTGGTCGGCGACGGGGCCCTCACCGGTGGCATGGCCTACGAGGCCCTCAACAACCTGGGCCACAGCGGGCGCCGGGTGGTCATCGTGCTCAACGACAACGGCCGCTCCTATGCGCCCACCGTGTCCCGCCTCTCCGAGAGCCTGACCCGCCTACGCCTGAACCCCTCTTACATGCACGCCCGCAATCGGGTCAAGCAGATCCTGGAGGAGCTACCCACCGCCCTCGGAGGTCTGGCCTACTCCAGTGTGGCCGCCCTCAGCGCCGCCGTGCGGGAGGCGGTCGAGCCCCACGTCTTCTTCGAGGCCCTGGGTGTGCGGTACACCGGACCGATCGACGGCCACGACATCGCCACCATGGAGCAGGCCCTGCGCAACGCCGCGGAGTGGGACGGCCCCATCGTGGTCCATGTCCTGACCCACAAGGGAAAGGGCTACGCACCAGCCGAGGACGACGACGTCCAGTGCCTCCACGACCTCAAGGTGCGCCCTGCCCCAGCTCCCCTGGGCGCCGAGGTGGGTGCCGCGGTGGGCGCCGAGACCAGCTCGCCAGGCACAGGCCCCGACCAGGCAGCCCCCCTCATGTACACCGACGTGTTCACCCAGACCCTGCTGGAGCTGGCCGAGCGCCACCCTCAGGTGGTGGCCCTCACCGCCGCCATGCCCGGGTCCACCGGCTTGCTGGCCTTCGCGGCCCGGTTCCCGGACCGCTGCTTCGACGTCGGTATTGCCGAGCAGCACGCCGTGACGGCGGCCGCCGGCATGGCCATGGGTGGCCTGCGCCCGGTGGTGGCGGTGTACTCCACCTTCTTCAGTCGGGCCTTCGATCAGGCCAACCTGGACGTGGGTCTGCACGGTCTGCCCGTGGTCTTCGCCCTCAGCGCGGCGGGAATCACCGGTGACAACGGCCCGTCCCACCACGGCCTGCTCGACCTGGTGCTGTGCCTTTCCATCCCCGGCATGACCGTCTTCGCCCCCTCCTCGGCCCAGGAGCTGCCGGTCATGTTGGCCAGTGCCCTGGACCTGGAGACGCCAACCGCCATCCGCTGGCCCAACACCCCGGCCCGCCAGGTCCCCCCTGGCCAGGTCGGCTCGGGCCTGGCCGGACGCAGGGTCAGCGAGGGGGACGGCACGGTGTGCATCCTGGCCGTGGGCAAGATGGTGGCAGCCGCCGAGGAGGCGGCGGCCGAGCTGGCCAGCCAGGCGGTGGACGCCACCGTCTGGGACGTCCGGGTGGTCAAGCCACCCGACCCCGACATGCTGGCCGATGCCGCCCGCCATCGCCTGGTGGTGACGGTCGAGGACGGCCTGCGAGTGGGAGGGGCGGGCGCCTTCCTGGCTGACGCCATCGGCGGCCTGGATGACGACCGGATCGCCCCACCGGTGGTGGTGCTGGGTACGCCGATGGCCTACATCCCCCAGGGCAGGCAGGGCCAGCTGCTGGCCGAGCTCGGCTTGGACGGTCCCGGCATCGCCGCGTCGGTTCGCCGGGCCCTGCTCCCTGTGGCCAACTGACTGATCCCACGCCGAGCAGGTGCACCCGGTGACGTTGGTAGAAAGGAGGTCCACTGCGGGTAGATCTCTACCATGGGATTGAGCATCAAGAACGCGAGACTGAGCTCCTGGCCCGCCAGCTGGCCGCCACCACTGGTGAGACCGTCACCCGGGCGGTGGCGGTGGCGGTCCGTGAGCGTCTCGACCGGTTGAGTCACGACGACCACTCGGCAGCCGCCCGACGCGCCCAACGCATCGCCGAGATTGCCACCGACGAGGCGGTGATCTCGGCCGGTACCTACCTGGAGAAGGCGATCGTCGTCGACGCCAACCGTGACCCGGTCCTGAGCGGCCGACTCAACGACCTGCTGGCCGTCACCCGCATCCGGATCGAGTCGGTGACCGAACGCCACACGGCCGCGTCCGGCGCTATCGGACAGGACAGGCCACCTCCACTACCGAGATCGGGCCCCTGAAGGTGGCTCAGGATCTTCTCCGCCCGCGGCAACCGACGCCAGGGGCTCCGCCAGCTCGGGGCCGTCGTGGCGGGCGTCGTTGACCGCATTCCCCACTGGGTAGTGCACCAGGGCGTCGGTGGGCGCCGGCCCCAACAGGGCCACTGCTGCCTCGGCATCGAGCATGTCCGAGTCCAGCCATCCCTCCCACGCCTCGGAGCCGAGGACCACCGGCATACGGGGGTGAATGGTGAGCAGGTCGTCATTGGCTCGGGTGGTGACGATGGCGCAGGTCCGTAACCACTCATCCTCGGTGGCGTCAGGGGGCCGCCATGACTCCCACAGCCCGGCCAGGGCCATGGGCTCGCCGTCGGCCCGGCGCACCAGGTACGCCTGCTTGAGCTTTCCCCCACCCACCGACTGCCACTCGTAGAAGCCGTCGGCCGGGATGATGCATCTGCGGCGAGCCAGGGCGTCACGAAAGGCCGGCTTGCTCGCCACCGTCTCCGCCCGGGCATTGATCATCTTGGCCCCGACCGAGATGTGCTCGGCCCAGTGCGGGACCAGCCCCCAACGCAGGGTGCCGAGGCGCCGGGCGCCCGTCCGCCGGGACCGCACCACGGCGCGCACATCGGCGGTGGGCGCCACGTTCCAGCTCGGAGCGGGCCCCTCGTCGGCGATCTCGTCCACCGAGAAGCGGGCTGCCAGCACCCCCGACGGCGTGGTGGCCACGAAGCGTCCGCACACGGCGGCCAACCTATCCGGCGAAATATGCCCTCGTCCGCCAGACCGTCTCGCCCACTCAGGTCGCTCCCAGCCGCGCCGGGCACAATGGGTGCATGACGGCCGCGCCGCCACGCATCCTGGTGGTCGATGACGAGGCCACCATCACTGAGCTGGTGGCCACCGCGCTGGGCTACGAGGGCTTCGAGGTGCAGACGGCCGGGAGCGGACGCCAGGCACTGGAGCGAGCCGCCACCTGGCGGCCGGACCTGATCGTGCTGGACGTGATGATGCCCGACCTCGACGGCTTCGAGGTGATGCGGCGCCTGCGGGCCGATCGGGTGGATACCTCGGTGGTGTTCCTGACTGCCCGGGACGCCACCGAGGACAAGATCGGCGGCCTGACCCTGGGCGGTGACGACTACCTCACCAAGCCCTTCAGCATCGGTGAGCTGGTGGCCCGGGTCAGGGCGGTGTTGCGCCGGACCGGCCGGGAGGCGCCTGACGCGGCTCGGCTGGCCTTCGCCGACCTCGAGATGGACGTGGACACCAGAGAGGTGTGGAGGGATGGCCGGCTGATCGAGCTGACGGCAACTGAGTTCAACCTCCTCCTCTATCTGATGCAAAATGCCAGGCGGGTGCTGTCCAAGGCCCAAATCCTCCACCACGTCTGGGGTTATGACTCGAGGGGGAGCGACTTCGGTGGAGACGCCAACCTGGTGGAGACCTACATCTCCTACCTGCGTAAGAAGGTGGACTCGAACGGACCGCCGCTCATCCACACCCTGCGCGGCGTCGGGTACAGCCTGCGCCTTCCTCCCGGCCGGTGAAGCGGGCCGGCCTGGCGGCCCGGCTGAAGGCCATCTTGGCGGGTCGGCGGTTGGCCAGCCTGCGGGGCCGGCTGTTGGCCAGCCTGCTCGGCCTGGTGGTCATCGGCCTGCTGATAGCCGACGTGGCTACGTGGGGAGCACTGCGCTCATTCCTCTATCAACGGGTTGACCAGCAACTGGTGGCCGCACGGATACCGGTGGCCGCCGAGCTGTCCCTTTCCCATCCCCGGCCGCTGCGGGCGTCGGACAAGGCCGTCGTCCCGACCGGCACCTATGGGATCTTCCTGGATCCGAGCGGCCATGTGATCAGGGCCATCGTGGTCGGCTCGGCCACCCAGGCCGATTCCTCCTACCCGGAGCCGGACCTTCCCTCCGGTCTCCCGGCTGGGCCCAACGCTTCGAGCCAACCGGCGTTCGACACCGGGTCTGTACGGCCAGGGGCGACGGACCCGGGATCGGTGACCAGTGGACCAGTCCACTACCGGGTCCTGGCCACTCCGGTGTCGACCGGCACCCTGGTGGTAGCCATACCGATCGTCAGCGTCGACCAGACTCTGGGCCGCCTGGTGCTCATCGAGGGCCTGACCAGCGCGGCGGTGGTGGCGGCGGTGGGCCTGGCCGCCCTGTGGCTGGTGCGCCTGGGGCTGCGCCCGTTGGCGCGCATCGAGGAGGTGGCAGGAGCCATCGCCTCTGGCGCGCCGATGGCCGGTGGAGACCTGAGCCGGCGGGTGGAACAGGCCGAGCCCAGCACTGAGGTCGGGCGTCTCGGGCTGGCCCTCAACGAGATGTTAGGCCAGATAGAGGGGGCCTTCTCCGCTCAGCGGGCATCCGAGGAGCGCCTCCGCAGGTTCGTGGCCGACGCCTCCCACGAGCTGCGGACGCCGCTGACCAGCATCCGGGGATGGGCCGAGCTGTTTCGCAAGGGCGCCGCCCAGCGACCAGACGACCTGGCCACCGCCATGCGCCGGATCGAGCAGGAGTCGATCCGGATGGGGGACCTGGTGGACGACCTGTTGCTGCTGGCCCGCCTGGACCAGGGCCGCCCCCTCGAGCGGACGCCGGTCGACCTGGCCCAGTTGGCCCGGGACGCGGCAGCCGACGCCCGGGCGGTCGAACCCGATCGACCCATCGAGGTCACCGCCGACGGGGCCCTGGTGGTGGAGGGTGACGAGTCACGGCTGCGCCAGGTGGTGGCCAACCTGCTGGCCAACGCCCGCCAGCACACCCCACCGGGCACGCCGGTACGAATTGCCGCCTTCGCCCGAGACGGATCGGCCGTGCTGGAGGTGGCCGACGAGGGCCCGGGCCTCGATCCCGAGGCGGCCGGCAAGGTCTTCGAGCGGTTCTACCGGGCCGAGGCGTCCCGTTCCCGTGACCGCGGCGGAGCCGGCCTGGGGCTGTCCATCGTGGCTGCGGTGGCCGAGGCCCACGGCGGCCGGGCCCAGGTGCACAGCGTCCCCGGAGAGGGTGCCGACTTCCTGGTCGAGCTGCCACGCTCGGTACCTACGCTGTAGCTGTGCAGGCCCGTGACCGCTGACGCCCGGGCAGGCGCCGGCTCAGGTGAAGGCCCGCTGCACTATTGGGAGTGGGACGGGCCCGGGCCGGGCGCCCCGACCATCGTGTGCGTGCACGGCCTGGGGGCAACCCATGAGATGTGGGGCCCGGTGATCCCGTCCCTCACCGCCCAGGCCCGAGTGGTCACGGTGGATCTGCCGGGATCGGGTGCCACACCCCTCGGCCACCACCGGGCCACAGTGGAGGGGATCCAGCGAGCGCTCTCGGACTTCCTCGCATCGATGGGCGCCGGTCCGGTGGTGTTGATGGGATCCTCCTACGGGGGGGTGATCTGTGCCCGCCAGGCCGGGGTCGAGCCGGCGTCGGCCCTGGGACTGCTGCTCTCCAGCAGCTATCTGCCACCTCTCTACGGTGGCTGGCGAGCTCCGGGCGTGGTCGGGGCCCTGCTGGCCGAGCAGTTGGGCCGGGCCGGCAAGGCGCTGCGGCAATCGTGGCTCAAGCCGGCGGTTAGGGTGCCCCCGGCCCAGCGGGCCGATCAGGCGGAACGGGTGCGGGGCGAGGAGCCGCCACCCGACCAACATCGTTTGCCTCCGCCGAGCAGTGGGGCTTCGTGGCGGCGGGGTCACCTGGTCGCCCAGGCGCAGTCATTTGCGTCCCTGATCGCCCTCTCGTTGCACCCGTCCTCGGTCAACCTGCTCTACGACCGCATCCGCTGCCCGGTCCTGGTCCTGCACGGGGAGGACGACTCGTCGGTCCCGGTGGAATGGGCCCAGTTCGCCCAGCACCGCCGCCCGACGTGGGAGCTGCACACCTTCCCGGGCGTGCCCCACCTGGTCAAACTGGGCAATCCGGAGTGGTGGCTGCGAGTGGTGGAGGAGTGGCTGAACCGCCTGGGGGATTGAGGGACACTCGAGACCCCGACTCCAACTGCCACGGCTATAGGCGCTGGCCAGGAAGCGTGCCCTGGATCACCACGCCTGTTTCATAGATCCCCACCGCGATTGGATCCCCGCGACGGAGCTGGGTTGCCAGCTCATCTGATGTCCATCCCAGCGCCTGTACCCGGGGCACCGCGGAGCTCAGCAATTCTAGGCGATCTCGCAACCGCTCGGGGAGGTCATCCACCACGACCAGCACGTCCACGTCACTCCCGAGATTGAAGTCTCCCCTGGCTACTGACCCGAACACCACGACCGCACGAACGCCGGCCAGACCGAGCCCGCGCTCGTAATCGCGGGCCAGCTCTAGCAAGTACGCCTGCTCAGCCCGTCGCCGGGCCCAGATCCGAGCCCGGTCGGCGGCCAGCAGCTGCACCTTCGTGCCGGCCATCAGCCACCGCCTTCCAACAGTGAGACCCAGGCATCGCTCACCGCATCCAATACCGTGCCTGCATGACGGCAGGCGGCCTCAGCATCCTCCGTCCCGTAGTTCTCAGCCGGGGTGCCCCCTGGATGAGCGTCCGAGTAGGGCGTCGGGATGTAGTAGCGAGAGAGCTCGACCAGTGCACGGTCCAGCTCAGCCGGCCAGGACTGCCCGAACTCGGCTGCGCACCGGCGGCCAAGATCAATCAGGTCGTGACCCCAGGCAGGCAGGCCCAGCCCGTGCAGCAACGCCTTGAGACCGAGCTGAGCCGCCTGCTCGGCATGGAAGCAGGCATCGCTGTGCCTGTCAGCACGGGCCAGCAAATGGGCGGTCTCTGCTGCGTCGCCCGCGGCCGCCCGCCAACGGGAAAACTCCTGAGTATCGAAGGGAGGTCCCGCGGTGCTCATGGTGGATCGAGTCTACGGGAGTGGCAACAAGGGTAGGGCGAAGCTTGGCATTGGCTCCTGGTCTACGGGGTAGGGACATCGCCATGCCTGACGCGGTGGTGGTGGGGGCCGGACACAACGGCCTGGTGGCGGCCAACATCCTGGCCGACGCCGGCTGGAAGGTCGTCGTATGCGAAGAGCAGGACCAGTCCGGTGGGGCGGTGTCCAGCTCGGACTACCTGGGCCCGGGCTATGTGGCCGACGTCTGCAGCGCCTTCTACCCCCTGGGGGCGGCGTCCCCGCACATCCGCAGCCTGGGCCTGGAGGACTACGGCCTGGAGTGGTGCCATGCCCCGACCGTGCTCGCCCATCCCCTGGCCGACGGACGAGCCCTCATCCTCTCCCGCCAGATCGACCAGACGGCCGCCAGCGTCGAGGCCTTCGGGCAGGGCGATGGTGACGCCTGGCGCCGGCTCTATGGCATGTGGCAGGACGTGGGCCATCCCCTGCTCGACGCCCTGCTGGCTCCCTTTCCCCCGGTCATGGCGGCCGCTCGGCTGGCCACCCACCTGCGGTTAGCCGGGAGCCTGCGCTTCGCCCGCTTCTCCCTGCTGCCGGTGCGCCACCTGGGCGAGGAGGAATTTCGGGGGCCGGGGTCCTTGCTCCTGGCCGGTTGCGCCCTGCACACCGACCTCAGCCCGGAGTCGGCGGCCAGCTCGGCCTACGGGTGGCTGCTGGCCATGCTGGGCCAGGAGGTCGGCTTCCCGGTGCCCCGCGGCGGCGCCGGCCAGCTGACGGCTGCCCTGGTCCGCCGACTCGAGAGCCGGGGAGGCCAGGTGCTGTGCCGCACGGCGGTCCGGTCGGTGGTGGTGCGCCGGGGTCGGGCCGTTGCCGTGGTCACCGCCGACGGCCAGGAGATGGGCGCCCGGCGGGCCGTCCTGGCCGACGTCACCGCCCCCCTGCTCTACGGCGGCCTGGTGGCCTGGGAGCATCTGCCGGATCGCCTGCACGACGACATGCGCCGGTTCCAGTGGGACTATTCCACGGTAAAGGTGGACTGGGCCGTGCGGGGCCGCATCCCGTGGGCCGCCCCCGAGGTGGCCGGAGCCGGCACCGTGCACCTGGCCGAGAGCATGGACGAGATGACCGGGTACTGCGCCGACCTGGCCATGGGCCGGGTGCCCAGCCGACCCTTCGTGCTGGCGGGACAGATGACCACCTCCGACGCCTCCCGGTCCCCAGACGGCACCGAGGTGGTCTGGGCCTACACCCACGTTCCCCGCCAGGTCCGGGGAGACGCCGGAGGGGACGGCATCACTGGGCGCTGGGACGAGCGAGACCGCCAGGCGATCGCCAGGCGGGTGGAGCAGAGGATCGAGAATTTCGCGCCTGGGTTCACCGACCGGATCACCGCCCGCCAACTCATGACCCCGCCCGATTTGCAGGCCCACAACGCCAACCTGGTGAACGGAGCCATCAATGGTGGCACGGCCGCCGTGCACCAGCAGTTGGTGTTTCGCCCGACGCCGGGCCTGGGTCGCCCGGGGACCCCGATCCGAGGCCTGTACCTGGCCTCCTCCTCGGCCCATCCGGGTGGAGGGGTCCATGGCGCCTGCGGCGCCAACGCCGCCCGGGCCGCCCTCCGCCAAGAGCAGGGCGTCGGTCGCCTGACCAGTCGACCCGTCCGCCTGGCGGCTCGCCACCTGATCAGCGGCTACTGACCCTGAGCCCGACTCTCGACCAGCCGGGCCAGGTTGTGAGCCATGCGCCGGTTACGGAGGCTGAGCATGATCTCGGACAACGGGTTGTGCAGCAACCATCCCGCCCGCTCAGCGGGTGCTCGTCGATGACCACCACCGACTTCTCGCCCCCCTAATGACGCCTATGCATCATTAGTACTGATGCTACGATGCAAACATGAGAACCACGGTCACGCTGGAGTCTGATGTGGCCGCCCTCTTGGCCAAGTCCATGAAGGAGCGTGAGCTGTCGTTCAAGCAGGCGGTGAATCAGGCCGTCCGGGCCGGCCTGACTTCATCTTCCGAGATCATCCTGGTCCCGACTCGTACATTCCGGATGGGTTTCCGCCCCGCGTTCTCATTGGACAAGGCGCTGATGCTGGCGGGCGAGATGGAGGATGAGGATCTGACCCGCCGACAGGCCAGTCGCAAGTAAGCAAGGAGGCGCAACGCTGCAGATCGTCGACGCCAATGTACTCCTCTATGCGGTGAACGAGGATTCTCCTCACCATCTGAGTGCTGTTCAATGGCTGGACCGAGCCCTGGCCGGTCAGCAAGTGGTGGGGTTCGCCTGGATCGTGGTTCTCGCCTTCCTCCGCTTGGCTACCAACCAACGCCTTTTTCCAGCGCCGTTGTCTCTTGATGATGCCGTCGACGTGGTCAGGGGGTGGATGGCCCGACCGGCGGCCGTCGTGGTGACACCGACCGGTCGTCACCTTTCCCTGCTGCAGGAGCTGCTGGAACCAACCGGCACCGCGGCAAACCTGGTCAATGATGCTCATTTGGCTGCTCTGGCCCTTGAGCATGGTGCCCAGGTCATCTCCTTCGATCACGACTTCGCCCGCTTCCCAGGACTGCGGTGGGCGCTTCCGAGTGGCCCGTAGGCGGCTCGCTCAGCAGTATGAGACGACTTGGTGATGCCCCGGTCAGAAGGGGCCGCAGCCAATCGGCGTGGGGACTGCCCAGCAGCGGAAAATCCCTGTCGCCCAGGAATCGGGCGGTGTCCCCAACCACGGGCAGTGGCGGAATCGAAGCTGGCGGCCTGCGCCTGGGTGCCCACACGCTGGCTCTACCTGATCCAGGCGCAACCCAACTGCCTCCGCCAGATCAGGTGGTCGACGTGGTAGCCGCCTGGGTCGCCTGAGCAGTGACGTCGTACACCTGGTCAGGCGGAGGAGCGGTGACCGTCACTGGAGTGCCGAAGTCGTAGAAGTCGATCGTTTGGGCAACGGCAACCTGGCCTCCTGGGGGGGACGATGGCCCGGTGGTGGATGGCCCAGGCGAGGTGGTGGATGACCCGGTGGCCGATGATCCAGTGGCGGGGACCGGGATGGGAACGGTCAACTGGTAGCTGACCTGGCGAACTCGGCCCTGGTGGTCCAGCCAGAGCTGGATGGGGAAGCTCGACGTGTGGATCTGGGCCTCGATCCGCTTGGTCGCGGCCTGAGCCTGAGGGCCCTTCTTGGCCGCCGCCTTGTCGAGGTCGACGGTTGCCTTGAACTCAGTGGTGGGGACACCCCTGATCATCTGGGTGCCCAGCTGGGTGATGCTGCTGTCCGACACTCCCTGGAGGTAGGAAAGGCTCTGGGTAGGCGAGCTGGAGGCGTTCGACAGCTGGGACAGGCCGGCTCCGAATTGAGCCTGGGTCACCTTGTCGACATTGACCTTGACCCATGGCTTGTTGCCGGGAACCTTGGCCTGACCCTGGGCCTGAGCCGGGACCTTCAGGTAGAGGTCGGGGGGGAGGACCCTCAGCTCTATCGACCCACCCGAACCCGACATGAGGGTCAGGGCGCCCGTCTGGTTGGCAAAGGAGAGCGCTCCGCTGCCGTTCACGGTCACGGGGGTGGTGGTGCCACCCGACGTGGCCGTCACCATCTCATTGATGGATACCTTGGCGGTCTTGGCCGCCGTAGTCTGGTTATAGGCGGTGAGCACCGAATTGGGCTGCGCCCCATAATTGCTCCCCGCCTTGGGGCCGGCCTTCGACCCGGATGCACTGGTCGAGCCACACGCCGCGGCTCCCACGGCCAAGACGACACCAGCAATTGCGATCCTGCCTCGGTGGGTCATGAGATCGCCTCTCTGTCTGCCTTGCGGAGCCGCAGGGAATTTGGTCTTACCCGAAAGTGGCAGCTTCCAACCAACGTCTTGTTGGGGGACGGTTGGCCGCCCGGCGATCAATCGGTCGGCAGCTCCTGTTGCCGCTGGACCACCGGCTCGAAGAGATCGCCTTGCTGCTCCACCCGATCGAGGACCTGGGACGCCTCGAACACCAGCCGCTCGGGTTCACCGGCGCCCAAGGCCTGCGCCACTTCATCCCAGGTGACGGGGGTTGAGACAGTGGGCCGGGTACGGGCCCGCAGCGAGTAGACGCTGACCGTCGTCTTGGAGACGTGGTTCTGGCTCCAGTCGATGAGGACCTTGCCCCGCCGCCGAGCCTTGTCCATCTTCTCCACCACCGCCTCCGGATGCTCCCTTTCCAGCCGCTGGGCCAGGCGGTGAGCAAAGGGCTTGGTGTCGTCATAGTTGTGAGAGGAGTTGAGAGGGACATAGACCTGAAGGCCCTTGGAACCCGAGGTCTTGACCCAGCTGGCCAGCCCTGCCTCACCCAGGGCATCACGGCACCACTGGGCCACCCTGGCGCAGTCAAGTAACCCGGCTGGAGGCCCGGGGTCCAGATCGAAGACCATGGCGGTGGGCACATCGACATCGGACCCCAGTGCCAGCAGCGGGTGCAGCTCGATCACCGCCAGGTTGGCCAGCCACACCAAGGTGGCCAGGTCGTCGGCGCTGCAGTAGTTGACAGTGGCCCCTCCGGAGCGTGACTGCACGGACAAGGTGGCCACCCAGTCAGGGTGGTGGGGCGGACATCGCTTCTCGTAGAAGAAGGCCGCCTCGGTCCCGTTCGGATACCGCTTGAGGGTGAGGGGCCGGCCCCGGAGGTGGGGCAACAGGACAGGGGCTATGCGGGCGTAGTAGTCGACCACCTGGCCCTTGGTGAAGCCACTCTGCGGATAGAGAACCTTGTCGAGGTTCGAGAGGGCCAGGCGCCTCCCGTCGACCTCGACCTCGGTGGCGCTCGCCGGCTCGCCCTTGCCTACTGGCCCCGAGTGTGGGGCGGGGCGACTTCGCTCGGCTCGGTGGACTGCTCGATCAGGCCGGTGGTGGCGATCTCGGTCTCCAGCTCCTTGGCCTTGTGACCAACCTTGGTCACGGTCTGGTCGACCCGGGCCAGGTAACGGACCAGAAACGCCAGGACCAGGCCGAGTACCACCACCAGCAAGAACCCGAGACCGATGCCGACCAACCACGGATCGAGATGACTGTGAGTCAGGGAAATAACCATGCCAGCTTCTCCGTCAAACACCAAGGGTGCTCGTCACATGGCGTAGCGAACGGGCCTCGCCCACCGTGAGGGCTAAAGTAAGGGTCGATGACCCATAATGTCAACACGGGTCGCGCTCTCGCAGCAGGGCAGGTAGCAGTCAGGCGATGGTGCTGATTGGCGACGGGGGCCCAGCCCCCGACGGCGAGCCCACTGGATCTCGCAGCGACGATCCCCGGTCGGCCCCTGCGGATCCCCAATCTCAACCACCGGCCGACGGCGCGGTTGGTCGCGATGCGCCGACGGTTTCCCCGGTCCCGGTGCAGACAACCGCCGCTCCTCCCGCCCCCGCC
>QHCF01000126.1 GCA_003244275.1 Acidimicrobiales bacterium | reverse complement strand
TAGTCAGACCTCCTAGTCAGACCGCCTAGTCAGGTAGCGGTCTCGCCCTCTTCCACGTCGGGCACGCCGAGATCCCAGTCGAGCAGTAGGTTCTCCCGCTCGGCATCACGCACCACCCGCTCTCGATTGCGCCGGAACTGTGGGTCGTGAGGTGGCAGGAGCACCAGTCGAGCCAGGGCCCGCTGACGGAAATCCTCGATGAGCCCGCGGTCGCCGAAGTCGGACTGCACATCCCAGTGGGGGGCTACTGGGCCAAGGTAGACCACTCGGACATGACCCCTCGGTGGCTGTGGCTCCGCGGGAACCTCGGGCATCTGGGACAACTGGCCTCCCTCACTGGGCTGGAACTTGGCTGGGCCGCCTCAGCCTACAGCCCGGCCGGGCGGGACCCGAGGATCAAAGACAGCTGCAAGGTCTGGGTGCCCCGCATGACAGTGACGGAGACCTTGTCCCCCGGCTTGTGAGCCTCGACGTCTTTGACCAGGTCTGAGTTGGTGGAGACGCCGGTACTGCCCACCGCCGTCACCACGTCAGCCACCCGCACCCCGGCATTCTCCGCCGGTGATCCAGGGGTAACGCTGACGATTACCGCTCCCTTGGAGGCGGTGAAGCCGTAGGTGGCCCGCAGGTCGGGCGTGAGGGTCTCGGCTTCTACTCCGAGAAATGCCCGCGCCGGTAGGGACTGACCGCTGCGCAACTGGGTGAGGCGAGGCTTGATGTTGTTGATGGCGATGGCGAAGCCGACGTTCTGGGCCGGTGCGTTGCCACCCCCGCTCTGGGCCACCGCCGTGTTCATCCCTATTACCTGGGCTTGGGCATTCACCAAGGGGCCACCGGAGTTGCCCGGGTTGATGGCCGCGTCGGTCTGGATCACATCGCTGAGACTCTCAGAGGTGGCGCCCTGGCCGCCTCCGGCGGTGATGTTGCGGTGCTCGGCGGACACGATGCCCTCGGTGACGCTCGGTCCCCCCAACAGGGCCAGGGCGTTTCCCATGGCCAGAACACTGTCGCCCACCCGAGCCTGGTCCGAGTTTCCGAGACTGACGGTGGGCAGGCCCTTGACACCCTCGATCTTGACCAGGGCAATGTCGTCGGCCGGATCGGTCCCGACCACGTGGGCGGGGAGCTGATCCTTTTGGCCGTAGACGGCGACCTTGACCGAGGTGGCGCCCGCCACCACGTGGTCATTGGTGAGCACCTCTCCGTCAGGACTGATGATCATGCCCGTTCCCGCGCCCTGAGCCGGGCCGCCCAGACCGAGGGAGCCCCTGCCGGGCTGGAAGCTCTTGGTGTCAATCGACACCACCGCCGGGAGAACCCGTTGCAGGATGCCCTGTACATCGCCCACCTTTGGCAGGAGGCTGCTATTGGGCGAGAAGCCCTTGATCACCGTCTGTAGGTCGCGGTGGGCGAGCTCGGTCGCCACTCCCGCCCCCACCAGGCCACCGACCACCGCCGCCACCACGGTCACCGTGATCCAGGCCCGAGGCCGCCATGGCCTCGATCGGCGGTCGGGGTCAACTCGGTCGGGGTCAATTCGGTCGGGGTCAATTCGGTCGGGGTCAATTGACGGACCCGGACTGGAGGCCTCGTGGGCCCATGGAGGCGCCTGGCGATGCCAGACGGGCGCCTCACTCTCGGTGTCGCTCATCCGATGATGCTCTCTTCTCCGGAGACTGGTGGGGTAGCTACCAATACAACTACAATCGCTGGCGAGAGAGGTCATCGACGACCTCAAAGGACGTGGACGCGGTGGACGATACCGAGTGGATGTCGGACGGCAAGTGCCGAATACTGGATCCGTCGATCTTTTTTCCCAGCGACGGGGTAGGGGTAGACGTAGCGCGTCGCATCTGCAGCGACTGCGTGGTCAAGGGGCCGTGCCTCGAGTATGCGCTGTTGAACCGCATTGACCACGGCGTCTGGGGAGGTACGTCGGAACGGGAGAGGCGACGCATCGCCCGGCGTCGGCGTCTGACCGCCACCGTCGACTTCGCTGACACTCTCGAACTTCGCTGACGCTCGTCCCAGCGGACTGAACCGCGGCCCGGGTCTTTGAGTGCTCGAGTGCGTGGTCAATGTGAGTGAAGGACGGCGACCAGCGGTAATCGATGCCCTGGTTGGGGCCGCCGGGCGTGGGCTCCTCGATCTCCATTGCGATGAATATCACCATCGCTGCGTTCTCACGGTGGCCGGCTCGACAACCGAGATGGCGGTTCGGGAGGTGGCGATCCAGGCCGTCAAGTTGATCGACCTACGCCGTCACCGCGGTGCCCATCCCCGCATCGGTGTGCTCGATGTCGTTCCGTTCGTGACCCTCGACGCGGATGTCGACCTGGCCATGGCGGCCAGGGACGACTTTGCTCGCTGGGCCTCTCAGGGGCTTGGCCTGCCGTGTTTTCTCTACGGGCCGGAGCGGTCGCTGCCCGAGGTCCGTCGGGGCGCCTTCTCCACCCTGGCGCCCGACATGGGGCCGACCCGTCCTCATCCCACCGCCGGAGCAGTCGCAGTGGGGGCCAGGCCCCCCCTGGTGGCCTACAACCTGTGGCTGGCCGGCCGCGATGTCGGCATGGCTCGAGAGATGGCCGCCTTGCTGCGTTCCACCTTCTCCGCCGGGGACGGCTCTGGGGTTCGGGCCCTTGGCCTCGATGTCGGTGGAGTGGCCCAAGTCTCGTGCAACCTCCTGGACCCGACCAGGGTGGGGCCGGACCAGGTCTACGACGCGGTTGCGGCCCGTACTGCGATAGCGCGGGCCGAGCTGGTCGGACTGGTGCCGGCGGCCGTACTGGCTGGCATACCCGAGGCCCGCTGGGATCAGCTGGACCTGGGCGCCGAGCGTACCATCGAGGGTCGCCTGGCCTGCCTCTAGGAGGCTGGTGTGAAAGTGC
>QHCF01000031.1 GCA_003244275.1 Acidimicrobiales bacterium | reverse complement strand
GTGGGGGGGGGGGGGGGGCCACCCGGGCCGTCGGCCGGGCTGCTTTGATGATGCGGCGAACTCTGCGGCGAGCCGGATGACCAGACTCCAACAAGGCGGTTATCGCCTCGGCGTCGAGCACCACCCTCACTGGCTCCGGACATCGCTGTCACTGAGGAGGCTCACGTACCTGGCGATCTCCGCCTCGTCCTCAACGCTGTTCAGCGGACCATCTTCGCCGGCCAGCCGATCCAGCAGCTCTCCGAGGGCTCGGTGGACCGGTCTCAGCTCCGCTCCACCCGCACCGCGCACTGCTTGTAATTGGGCTCCCGGGAGATGGGGTCGAATTCGTCCAGGGTCAGGCGGTTCACGCATGCCTCGTCGTAGTGGAATGGGATGAACACCTCACCTTCTCGAATGGTGGCCGTTACGCGGACCAGGACCGAGTCGATGGAGCCCCGGGACGAGGAGACGGTGGCCCGGTCACCGGCGGTCAGGCCCAAGCGACGGGCATCGGCCGGGCTGACCTCTACCCAGGCCTCCGGGGCCAGCGCCTCCAGCACGCTGACCCGGCCGGTCTTGGTGCGGGTGTGCCAGTGCTCGACGGTGCGCCCAGTATTGAGTACCAGCGGGAAGGCGGCCGATGGCCCCTCGGAGATCGGCGCGGGTGCCACCGGGAACAGCCGGGCCCGCCCCGTTTGGGTGCGAAAGACGCCGTCTGCATACAGCCGGGCTGTCCCGCCCGGTTGCGCCCCCTCCGCCGGGCAGGGCCACTGCACGCCCCCCGAGGACTCGAGCGCCTGGTAGCTCATGCCGCCGTAGTCGCAGGGCCGCCCGGCTGAGACCCGGGCCCACTCGGCGAAGGCGTCAGCCGGGGTCTCCCAGTTGGGGAAGAGGCGCTTGCTGCAACCGAGGTGCTCGGCCACCGCCATGAAGATGTCGAAGTCGGACCGGGCCAGCCCGGGTGGGTCCACCGCCTTGCGCACCCTCGACACGCGCCGCTCGGAGTTGGTGTAGGTCCCGTCCTTCTCCCCCCAGATGGCGGCCGGGAGCACCACGTGGGCCAGGGCCGTGGTGGGGGTGTGGAAGCCGTCCTGGACCACCAGCAGATCCAGGCGAGCCAGAGCCGCCTCCAGGCGGTCCCGGTTGGGGAAGGACACGGGGGGATTGGTGCCGATCACCCACAATCCCCGGATGGTCCCGTCCAGGATGCCGTCGATGATGTCGGGGTAGGCCCGGCCCCGCTGGTTCGGCAGGTCAGCCTCGTCTATGTCCCACAATTGGGCCAGCTCGGCCCGGTCGTCGGCTACGTCGTATTTGCGGTAGCCGGGCATGGAGGCGGTGAAGCCGGCCTCCCGGGTGCCCATGGCATTGCACTGTCCGGTGATCGAGAGGGGGGCCGCGCCTGGGCGCCCGACGTTGCCGGTCACCAGGCACAAGCTGTTGATCAGGGTCACCGTCTGGGTGCCCTGGACCGAGTGGTTGACCCCCATGGTCCAGGCGGCCATGGCCCGGGGAGCCCGGCCGAAGGCCAGTGCGGCCCGGCGTACGTCGTGGCTGGGAACGCCGCATTCGGCTGCCACCCGGTCGAGGCTGAAGCCGTCCAGGCTGGCCACCAGCTCGTCGTAGCCCTCGGTGTGAGCCGCCACATAATCGGTATCCACCAGGCCTTCGTCAATGATCACCTTGAGCATGCCGTTGAGCAGGGTGATGTCCGTACGGGGCCGCACGGCCAGGTGCAGGTCGGCCAGCATGGCCGTCTTGGTGACTCTGGGATCGACCACGATGACGGTGGCGTTGGGGTTGGCCAGCAGGCGAGGGACCAGCAGCGGGTGGTTGTCGGCCAGATTGGCCCCCACCAGGAGGATGCAGTCGGCCTCCTCGAGGTCGGCGTAGCAGCCTGGCGGCCCGTCTGCGCCAAAGGTCGCCTTGTAGCCGGACACCGCGCTGGCCATGCACAAGGTGGTGTTGCCGTCGTGGTGGGCCAGGCCCAGCCCCAGGCGGGCCAGCTTGCCCAGGGCATAGAACTCCTCGGTGACCAGTTGGCCGGTGCTGAGCACCGCCACCGCGTCGGGCCCGTGGGCGTCGACCAGGCGGGTGATGCCACCCAGCATCGTATCCAGGGCTCGCTCCCAGGTGGCTGGGACCTGCTGGCCGGAGTCTGTGACCAGCGGTGAGGTCAGTCTGCCCTCGGCGGTGATGGTGCGGTGCTCAGCCAGGCCCTTGGGGCACAGTCGGCCGCGGTTGACCGGGTGCTCATCGTCGCCTCTAACCGTTACTGCCAGGCCATCTCGCACGCCGATCTCCATCCCGCAACCCACCGAGCAGTAGCCGCACGTGGTGCGGACCCACTGCGTCTCTGGAGCGCTCCGAGTGTCTGGCGCAGGGCCGGCGGTCGCGTCTTTGCTCAAGCCGAGCCAGTCGAGCACGCCCCCGGGCGAACCAGGAAGCTTCACCGGGGCCCCCACCAGCCCCGGGCCGCCGTCATGGAGGTGACGCTCACATAGAACAGGTAGCGCCCCACCATCTCACTCACACCGGCCAGGACGAGGATTCCCGCCAGGGTCAGGGCCTCACCCAGGTGAGAAGGGCCCAAGGGGCCGGCCGTCGGCGCCAACAGCACCCAGGCGCAGCCGGCTAGGCCAGCAAGGCCGGTCGTCACCCGCGCCACCACCAGGAACCGCATGGGACCAAAGAGGAGTCGGGAGGTGAGCCTGAGCTCCCGAGTCGGCTGACCGGCGACCCCGCTCATCAGGTGGCCCAGGCAACCCAGGCCAACCAGGACGCCGACGCCAGCCACTCCCACCAATATCTGCCCGCCGCCAACCAGACCACCGCCGCCAGCCAGACCGCCGACGGTCAGGCCGCGACCGTCGGTCAGGTCACCTCCCGCCAGAGCGGCCAGCACCACCAACACCACCAGCGGACCCACCGCTAGGGCGGTGGTCATGAACGAGACGATGGTGCGGGGCGAGTCCCAGGCTGGACGGGCTGGGATGCGGTAGAGCCGGGCGCTGGCGTAGAGCCCGGCCACCCCCACCAGGCTGCCCGCCGCGTCGAGCCCGAGGGAGAGAGACGTACCGGCACCGACGAGGCTGGCCACCAGGGCGCCCACGCCGGCCAGGCCAGCGAAGGCCGACAGCAGGGCCACCTCCCGGGACAGCCAGGATCGGCGCAGGTTGCGCATGGCCTTCCAGGCCCGGCCCGGGCGGCCAAGGTGGAACACGGAGGCGACCATGGCTGCCGCGCCGACCGCGGCCGATGCCCACAGTCCGCCCAACAGGCCGCTCCGTGCTGCAAGCCCCGGATCACTCACGCCTGCGACTCCCAACCGAGCGGCCAGGGCCAGGGCGGTGGTGGCGCACAGTACCCCTACCGCAACCTGGCTGAGGAGGGTGAGCAGGATCAGGGGCCAGTGGGGGTCAGCCGGTCGGGCCTGGTCGGCGTCCACTCCCGCCACATCGTCCCGCAGGGCAGCTGGCAACAGGAACCGCGTGGTGGAGATGGTCAGGCTGGCGGAAGGCAAACCGGGGGCATCGGCGCCAGAATGGTCGCCTCGCCAGACATCGGAGTCGACCCGCTCGACGCCCAGGGCTCGAGTGGGACAGGCATTCACGCAGGCCGGATCCAGACCAGCCTCCAGGCGGGGCTGGCACAGGTTGCACTTGCTCACCACGCCCTTGGCCGGGTCGAACTTCGGCACCTCGTAAGGGCAGGTCCAGGTGCAGTAGCCGCACCCCACACATTCCGACTCCTGATGTATGACCACCCCGTTGTCCGCCTTGATGTAGGCATTGGTGGGACACCCGATCAGGCAGGCCGGCTCCAGGCAGTGGTTGCAGCCCATCGACACGTTGTGACGCCGGGTCTCGGGGAAGCTGCCCCCCTCCACCTCGCCCACCCGGCGCCAGGCCACCCCCACCGGCGTGGAGTTCTCCTCGGCGCACGCCACCTCGCAGGCATGACAGCCGATGCACGACTCCATGGCGAAGGTGAACCGGACGTGGTCGCCCGCGTCCAGGGGCAGGCGCTCGGGGACGCCGATGGGACCGGGGAGGGGACCGGCCCGGTCGAGGACGGCGAGCGAGCTCACTCCGGTTCCGCCACTTCGACCCGGCCGTCCACGCAGCGCACCTCGAAGGTCGGGATGCGGACCTCCTGGTCGGTCAGGCAGCGGCCGGTGGCCAGCTCAAAATTCTGCTTGTGCATCGGAGACGCCACCTTGGCCACCTCGCCGGTCGACCCCACGATGCCTCGCGACATCACGTTGGCCTTGGCGAACGGGTCGTAGTTGGACACCGCGAACAGGGCGTCGTCTCCAGCAGTGCGAAAGACCGCCACCTGGTGTGGTCCGACCTTGGCGCAGACCCCCCGGTCGGGGACCAGGTCGTCAAAAGCGCAGATCGCCACCCATTTCACCGGGTCGCCCCCACCAGCACCGGGACACCGCACGGCTCCGCCGGGTCAGCGGAGCGCTCGCCCTCGTAGGCCGGTCGGGGCTGGCCCCGCTCGCTGACCATGACCACCCCAGGATCCACGTCGTTGCTGTTGACGAAGTGGGTGAAACGCGCCATTCGCTGCGGGTCGGCCAGGGTGGCCTTCCACTCGCACTCGTAATTCGCCACATGATGGGCCATGGCCGCCTCCAGCTCGGCCCCGATGCCCAGGGCATCGTCCACCACCACCCGGCGCAGGTAGTCCAGGCCCCCATCCAGCTTGTTGAGCCAGGGGGCCGTTCGCTCCAGGCGCCCGGCCGTGCGGATGTAGAACATGAGGAAGCGGTCGATGGTGCGGATCAGCGTCTCTGAGTCCAGGTCGCTGGCCAACAGAACTGCGTGCTGAGGGCGGGTGCCGCCGTTGCCACACACGTACAGGTTCCACCCCTTCTCGGTGGCAATGACCCCGAAGTCCTTGCTCTGGGCCTCGGCGCACTCCCGTGAGCAGCCCGAGACGGCCGACTTGATCTTGTGGGGTGAGCGCAGGCCCCGGTAGCGCAGCTCCAGCTGGATGGCCAGGGCCGTCGAGTCCTGGACTCCGTAGCGGCACCAGTTGGTGCCCACGCAGGACTTGACCGTGCGCAGCGCCTTGCCGTAGGCGTGCCCGGACTCGAAGCCGGCATCGACCAGCCGGGACCAGATGGCCGGTAGCTGGTGGACCCGAGCCCCCAGCAGGTCGATGCGCTGGCCGCCGGT
>QHCF01000129.1:5291-5562 GCA_003244275.1 Acidimicrobiales bacterium | reverse complement strand
CCGCGCAGGATGAACGCCTTGAACCCCTTCACAATCCCTCCTGCTCTCTGCCGCCACCCTCCATGAGCCGGCGGCGCAACATATCGAGCACGGAGATGGTGGCGATCTGGCGAATCCGGTCCCTGTCCCCCCCCAGGTGCATGAGCCTCGTCTGGTTGTCCCCCCCCGGCCCGGCCAGAGCAGCCCACACCGTGCCCACCGCCACCCCGTCCTGGCGGGTGGGACCGGCCACGCCGGTCACTCCCAGACCCACGTCGGCCCCCAGCACCCG
>QHCF01000129.1:0-5256 GCA_003244275.1 Acidimicrobiales bacterium | reverse complement strand
AGCCGCTTCCTCGCTCACCACCGGGCCCTCCGGGACCCCCAGCAGGTCGAACTTGACCTTGCTGTCGTAGGCCACCACCGACCCCCGGAACCACTCGCTGGCCCCTTCGGCCTCGGCCAGGCGCGAGCCCACCAGGCCACCCGTCAGCGACTCGGCCAGCGCCAGCGCCAGGCCCCGATCGACCAGGAGGCCCCCGACCGCGTCCTCCATGGTGTAGCCGTCGACGCCGAAGACCACCGGCCCGAGCAGGGCCCGCAGCTCCTCCTCCTCGGCGTCAAGGAGATCGCCGGCCGCCTCGGCGTCGGCCGCCTTGGCCGTCACCCGAACCTCGATGCCCTCGATGCCCCGGGCCAGGAAGGCAATCGTCGGGTTCCCCCCGGCTGTGTCCAGCGCATCCAGACGCCCCGCCACTGCCTCAGCCAGCGCCGACTCGGCCAGCCCCCACGTCCGCAGGGTCCGACTGAGGATGGCCGCCGGCCGGCCCGAGCGACCCTCGAGGTCGGGGATGACTGCCCGTTCGGCCATCTCGGCCATCTCCTGGGGCACTCCGGGCAGGGCATAAACCACCTGGTCGCCCACCGGGCAGATCAGGCCAGGGGCCGTTCCTCCCGTCGGGGCAATGATGCTGGCCCCGACCGGGACGTCGGCCTGGCGAGCATTGCTGGCGGCCATGGGGCGCTCCCGGGCGGCGAACATGGCCTCGATCTCCGCCAGCACAGTCTCGTCTCGCTCCAGTGAGACGCCCATGACCTCGGCCAGCGCCTCCCGGGTGATGTCATCGGGCGTCGGGCCGAGGCCCCCGCAGGCCACCACCGCGTCACTGCGCGACAAGGCCGTCCGGATGCCCTGCACGATGCGGTCAGGGTTGTCCCCCACCGTGGTCTGGAAGTGGGCGTCCATCCCGGCCAGAGCCAGACGCTGTCCCAGCCAGGCCGAGTTGGTGTCCACCACCTGCCCCAACAGCAGCTCGGTCCCCACTGCCACCACCTCGACCCTCAAGGCTCGACCTTCAAGGTCGGAAAGGGGCGGGGCGCCGAGCGGCCAGCACGTACTGCCCACCAGTCCACAGGGTCAGGGCGACGGCCAACCACAACACGCCTCCCGCCAGCCACCGGTGGTGGGCGGCCAATGGGATCAGGGCCAGGGCGATGGCCACGTCCTGGGCCCAGGTCTTGAGCTTGGCCAGCCCGGTAGCCGGTACCGAGATACCCCGGCGCCCGGCATAGGAGCGGTAGAAGCTCATGCCGACCTCCCGGACGGCAATCAGGGTGGCCGGCACCCACCAGAAGTCCCCTCGTGCCACCAGGGCGGCCAATGCCCCCAACACCAGCACCTTGTCGGCCAGCGGGTCCAAGAAAGCACCCGAGCGGGTGGCGCCCTGGCGCCGAGCCACCCAGCCGTCCACTCCGTCCGTACCGGCCAGCACGGTCCATACCGCCCACACCTCCCACGATGGCCCGCGCTTCAAGATCAGGGCCAACAGCAAAGGGGTGACCAGGAGGCGAGCCACGGTGACGACGTTGGCCGGGGTGAGCAGGGCGCCGGGCCCAAAGGTCCCGCTGAGCAGCACCGGCTCGACCTGCTCAGGCCCCTCGGGCACCACCGGGACGGGAGACTCGCCGGCCATCAGTCGACCCCACTCATCGCTCAGCCCGCCGCCCGGGCCGGTGCAACCGCATCAAAGGTGGCTGGGGCCAACCCGGCCCCCGACCCGAGAATGGCCTCGGCCTCGAGGTCGGGTCCCGCCGACCCGGTGACCACCACTTGGGCCAGCTCCCCCACCCTGAGCTTCCCGGCCAGCTGGACCACACCATCGATCTCGGGCGCCTCCCGGTGGCTGCGGCCGACCCCGGGCGCGTCCACCAACACCTCGATCCGGCGGCCCACCAGCTCGGCCCGCCGGTTGGCGGTGATGCGGTCCTGGAGCTCGGCGCACTCGTCCATCCGCTCGGCCATCAATCCGGGCGCCACCCCGCCATCCAGGCCGGCGGCCCAGGTCCCCTCCTCGGCCGAGTAGGCGAAGAACCCGGCCCAATCCAGCTGGGCATCCTCCAGGAACGCCAGCAACTGGTCGTGATCCTCCTCGGTCTCGCCCGGGTAACCGACGATGAACGACGAACGCAGAGCGGCCTCGGGCTCCCGGGCCCGGATGGCGCGGATCCGAGCGAGGAAGCGGGTGCCATCTCCCCACCGCCGCATACGGGCCAGCAAGGGTCGGCTCACATGCTGGAGGCTCAGGTCGAAATAGGGCACTTCCGTAGCCAGCACCGCGGCCACCAACGCGTCGTCGAGGCTCGAGGGGTACAGGTAGAGCAGACGCACCCGGTCGACCTCGTGGGCCACCGCGGCGATCAGGTCGATGATCGCTCGGGGCCGACCGAGGTCGCGCCCGTAAGAAGCCAGGTCCTGGGCCACCAGCACCACCTCGCGCACGCCCAGGGCGTCCACCTCAGCCAGCACGGAGGCCGGCTCCCGGGACCGCTGCTTACCCCGGAAGCTCGGGATGGCGCAAAAACCACACCGCCGGTCGCAGCCCTCGGCCACCTTGACGTAGGCCCACGGTGCGCTGGCCGGTGGTCGGGGCAGCTCCAGCAGGTCGAAACGAGAGACCGATGGGGGCAGGACCCCCCCGGCGGACGGCTTGGACGACAGGGCGACCGGCACCCCGAACCCGGCCACCAGGTCGACCTCGGGGAGGGCACGGGCCAACTCGTCTCCGTAGCGCTCGGCCATGCAGCCGGTCACCACCAGACGGGCGCCAGGCCGGCGGGCCCGGGCCAGGGCCAGCACCGTGTCGACCGACTCCTCGCGGGCCGCCTCGATGAACGCGCAGGTATTGACCACCACCAGATCAGCCTGCTCAGGAGAAGGCGAGGCAGCCAGGCCCTGAGCCTGTAAGTGGCCAACCAGCTTGTCCGAGTCGACCTGATTTTTGGGACAGCCCAGGGTGGTGAGCCAATAGCTGTCGGGCACAGCCACAATCTACATTCAGGAACACCGAGTCGACCTATACACTCGCTCGCGTGGGCAGGATCGCTCTCCCGTTGCTCGGGGTGATGGCGCTGGCACCGATGGGCCTGGCCGCCTGCTCGTCCTCGTCTCACCATGGGGCCATCACGACCACCACCAGTTCGACCACTTCGACGTCGAGTCCGACCACCACCGCGGTCGGCGCCGGCAGCACGACCACCGCCCCGGGTACCGCTGCCCCTCACAACGTGGTGGGGCTGGTGGTCAGCGGGGCCGGCAACACCTTGACTGCTCCAGCCTCCCCCACCGTGGTGGCCTACAACCCCAACTGCCACGCCCTGGTCGACCCGGGCTTCAGCGGGAGCTGCCTCACCATCACCGCCCCCAGCGGCACCATTGCCGCCATCGTCGAACAGCAGCGGAGCACCTACCAGGCTGGCCAGCCCACCCCGCCCAGCCAGGAACGGGACCTGGTGTACCACCGCCAGGGCAACAACTATGCACTGACGATGCGCCGGGCACCGGTAACCAACCAGTCCGAGAGCCGCCTCTACGAAAGTGACGTGAACCGAGATGGCGATGTCAAGGCCGTCTTCGTGAGCCCGGCCACCAACCCTCAGTACGCCAACGAGCTCGACGTGGTGGAGGGGACCGGAGCAGTGACCTTGTACCGCCAGCTCCACGGCGGCTTCGCAACCATCGCCTTCAGTGGCGGCTTGGAGACCTTTGTCCCCGATGCCAACCAGGGATACGACCAGACGGTGATCCGCTATACCAGCGGGGCTTGGCGCATCGTGTCCGACCAGCACGTCTCCGACGCCCAGGGCCAGGCCGATAATCCCAGTGGCGGCTTCAACGATCCCCGGGGCTCGATGGCCTCCTGACACCCGGGGGCCCCGCTCCCCCGAGTGCCCCCGAAGTCAAAGGCAGGGTCCCGCCTTCGGCGGGACCTCCTTCATATTCCGCCCAGCCAAGGCGCCTGCGGCGCCGGCTGGGCAGTGTCGGGCCTCCACCACCGTGTGGATGCCCCCTCTGATCAGCCAGTCGGTGCGCACGGTCATGCGCACAGGGTCGATGGCGGCCACCAGGTCATCGAGAATCCGGTTGGTCACCGCCTCGTGGTAGGCGCCCTGGTCCCGGTAGCTCCAGAGATACCCCTTGAGGGACTTGAGCTCCACGATGGACGGTCCCGGCACATAGGTGATGGTGACCGTGGCGAAGTCCGGCTGGGCCGTCCGCGGGCACACGCAGGTGAGCTCGGGGGTGGAGCAGGTCACCTCGTACTCCCGGTCAGGACTGGGATTGGGCAGGGCCACCAGGTCGGTCGATGGCTGGCTGGGCACGGCAGGAAACTCTACTGCTGTCCCAGCGGGGCCGGCTGCGCCGATTGCCTTGGCTGCCACGGCTGACCACCGACCGTCAGGCCGGTGATGTCGGGCCTGAGAGCGATGGCCCGACCCGCCACGCCGGCCTCCGCCAGCAGGGTCTCACCAGCGTCTCTAACCTCGGTGGCCAGGCCCTGGTCGCAGATGCCGAGCAGGCTGGGGCCGGCCCCTGACCAGCACACCGCTCTGGCCCCAGCGTCGAGCAGTCCGCTGAGCAGCTGGGACGCTTCGGGGAACAACGGGCTGCGAGCCGCCTGGTGCAGGCGGTCCTCGGTGGCCTCCCGCACCAGCATCCGGTGATCGGCCAGGCCGGCCACCAACAGCCCCATGCGACCCAGGTTGAAGGCGGCGTCGGCGTGGGGTACGACGGGCGGGAGGGCCTGGCGAGCCGTGGCCGTGGGTAGGGGCCGCTCCGGTACCAGCACGACGAAGCTCAGACCCGGATCGAGGGGCAGGCCCACGGCCGTCGGCTGGCCCCTGATGATGGCGGCCGCCACCAGGCCACCCATGACCGAGGCGGCGGCGTTCTCGGGGTGGCCGTCGGCCTCGGCCGCCACCGCCAGCGGGTCGGGCGCGCCGGCCGCCGCGGCGGTGGCTGCCGCCAGGGCAGCCGACGATCCCAGCCCCCGCCCCACCGGTACAGCCGAGCTCACGGTGATGGACAGCCGATCGTGGCCGATCACCCCCATCGCCACCCGAGCGGCCAGGTGGGAGGCGTCGGTGGCCAGCTCGGCACCCTCGCCCGTGGTCCTCACGCTCAGGCGGTCGGCCAGCTCGACCTCGACCTCGATGTGGAGATCCAGGGCCACGGCCAGGGTGTCGAAACCTGGTCCCAGGTTGGCCGACGATGCCGGCGCACGTGCCCTCACGGATGCCAAGCTAACCGCGATCGTTCACGAGA
>QHCF01000212.1 GCA_003244275.1 Acidimicrobiales bacterium | reverse complement strand
CAGCTAGGGCGGCTTCGGCCGCCTGGGCATTGAGCCGGGTCATGGAGGCGACCGCCTCGTGGACGACTTCGGGGGGCGCCAGCCCACGCTTGATGGCGGTGGACACGATGCCGGTCCCCAATGCTTTGGTGAGGACCAGGATGTCACTGGAACGAAGGCCGGCATTGGTCAGGATGCGCGCCGGATCCACCTCGCCGACCACTGCCTGACCGAACTTGGGCTCGGGGTCGTCCACAGTGTGCCCACCGGCGACCACCCAGGCCCCCTCGGCGGCGGCCTCGGCCGCTCCCTGGAGCACCTCGACCAGGAGGTCGTGGCTGAGCTCATCAGAGTTCCAAGCCACCAAGTTGAGGGCCAGAAGCGGCCGACCTCCCATTGCGTACACATCGCTGGCGGCGTTGGCCGCCGCTATCCGGCCCCAGGCATGGGCCTCATCGACCACCGGGGTGATGAAATCGGCGGTTACCACCAAGGCGCGTGACGAGTCCAGCCGCCAGACGGCAGCATCGTCGCCGGTGTCGTGGCCGACCAGCAGGTCGGGGTGGTGGGAGGGGGTCAGACGACGCAGAACCTGCGCCAGCTCGCCGGGTGCGAGCTTGGAGGCTCAGCCAGCTCCATGGCTGAATTGGGTCAGGCGTCGCGCAGCTGATGAGGAAGGGGCCATAAGAATGGGAGATTACTGGCCGATTGGTGTCTGAGGTGCGCCGGTCGCGAAGGTCTCGGTGGTAATATGGTCACCATGGCTTACACATTCAGGTGAAGAGACGCAGACCACTCCTGCCGTTGGCAGGGTACAGCTGAGAACGAGGAACTGTTGATGGGCAAAGTGTCCGAACATGTGAAGAAGGTTCACAAGGTCCATACGGTCAGTGACACCATCGGCAACTATGTCAAGGGTGCAGTTCGCCAGAAGTAGAACTCGGTAGGAGGGCTTTGTGACCGTTCGGCCAGCAGAACTGGTCGGGCGGTCAAGGCCTTCACCCGAACCCCGGGTTCTGAGATTTCCGGTGTCCGGGTCAGCGGGCGATGTTTGACGCCAGCACGTCAATGAGCGTCTCCAACCCGAGAGCACGGCTGGCCTTCACCAGGATGGCGTCACCCCGATGGAAAGGTTCCAGCCGCTCTACCAGTTCTTGGTTGCTGCTGACAGCCGGTGTGCCGTATGATTCGGTACGGTAGGGAATCAGAGCGATACCAAGGGATGCAGCTATGTCGACTACTTTTCGGTGGTCGTCGGCTGACGAGGGGCCGAGTTCGGTCATCTCCCCCAAGACGGCGATCCTGCGGGAAGCGTCAATGGCGGCCAATGCCTCCAGTGCGGCCTGCATCGAGGTCGGATTGGCGTTGTAGGCATCATTGACGAGCAGGATCCCCGCGCGCGGGCACTGAATGCTCATCCGCCACTGGGGGGGAACGACGCCGCCTAGGCCCTCAGCGATGGCGGCGAACGAGACGTTGGCGGCCAGCGCCACTCCGGCAGCAGCCAGCGCGTTGGACACTTGGTGGCGCCCGTGGAGCGCCAGGCGGACGTCTGCTGATCCCTCCGGGGTCATCAGCCGGAACGACGGCCTGGCCAGTTCGTCCAGCACGATTCCGTGAGCGGTGATGTCGGCTAATGGCGAAATTCCGAACAGGACCACCTGGCCGTCGGTCCTGTTCCGCATCGCCAGTACCCGGTGGTCGTCGGCGTTAAGGACGGCAGTGCCCGAGGCTGGCAGCGACTCGACGAGTTCCGCCTTGGCGGCCGCCACGCGGTCGGCGTCTCCGAACTGCTCAGTGTGGGCCTGGCCGATGCGGGTGACGACGCCAATGGTCGGCTCGGCGATCTGGCACAGATAGCGGATGTGTCCCCCGCCCCGGGCTCCCATCTCGACGACCGCCGCCTCGGTGTCATCGCCGGCGTTGGCCAAGGTTAGCGGCACGCCGATCTCGTTGTTGAACGACCTTGGGCTGGCGCTCGTGCGGTAGGTGGTCGAGAGCACTCCAGCGACCAGTTCCTTCACGGTCGTCTTGCCGACCGATCCGGTGATCCCGACGACACAGTCAGGTAGGCGTGCTCGCGCCGCCCGCCCGATGGCCGGCAGAGCCGCGCCCGGGTCCGTCACCAGGATCGCCGTCGCCCCCGGCATCCTCGGCCCCGTTGTCAGATATGCGGGCGCCCCGGCCGCCACTGCGTCAGCGATGAAGGCGTGCCCATCCCGCCGAGCGTTCAGGGGGACGAAGAGCTGGCCCGCATGTAGCGACCGGCTATCGGTTCCTACCCCCTCCACCTCCACGTCAGCTCCGGCCAGAGTGCCGCCCACTGTGGTCGCCAGCCCGGCGGCTGAGAAGCGCATCCCCTCAGCTTCGCACGCGGCCGAGGGCGTAGGATCGTCAGCGTGGCCCACCCGACCAGGCTGGTGGTGGTGTTCGGTGGGCGTTCGGCAGAGCACGAAATCTCCTGCATATCGGCGCGCCACGTGATGTCGGCGCTCGACCCAGAGCGGTACCAGGTCATCCCCGTCGGGATCACCCGGGACGGTCGCTGGGTCGACGCCAGGCGCCTCATTCTCGACGCAGGTCCGGCGACGGCAGCGCTCCCGTCGCCGGACCTCGCATCTGCTGGCGACGTACTGCCGGCCGTCGGTTTACCCGAGGTCATCGGTGAGGAAGGTCGCACGGTGGTCGTCCCGCTCGTCCACGGGCCCATGGGCGAGGACGGAACCGTCCAGGGGCTGCTGGAATTGGCTCAGTTGCCGTACGTCGGCGCGGGGGTGCTGGCCTCCAGCGTGTGCATGGACAAGAGTGCGGCAAAGGAGATCCTGCTATTCCACGGCGTGCCGCAGTGCCGGTGGCGAAGCGCCCGGATCGACGAGGTCATCCCGGCGTTTCTCGACGAAGCCGAGGCGGTCCTCGGCTACCCGATCTTTGTCAAGCCAGCCAACCTCGGCTCGTCCATCGGCATCTCCCACGTCAGCGATCGGGAGGCGCTAGAGGTGGCGGTGGGGGTGGCTGCCCAGTACGACGACTTCCTGGTGCTCGAGGAGGCCGTCGCCGGGCGCGAGGTCGAGGTGGCACTGCTCGGGAACGACGACCCGGAGGCGTCCCTGCCAGGTGAGGTGGTATCAGAGGACGGCTTCTACGACTACGAGGAGAAGTACGTCAGTGACCGGGCCAAGCTGTTGATCCCGGCGCCGCTCTCCGACACCGAGGTTGCAACGGTGCAGGGCATCGCCATCCGGGCCTTCCGGGCGTTGCGGGTGGAGGGCATGGCTCGGGTGGACTTCTTCTACGACGCCCAGAGGCGATTCCTGGTCAACGAGGTGAACACCATTCCCGGATTCACACCGATCTCCATGTACCCGAAGCTCTGGGAGGCCAGCGGCGTGCCGACAGCCGAGCTGCTGGACCGCCTGGTGGCGCTGGCCCTGGAACGCCACGAGCGACGACGGGCCCATCGCTTCGTGCGATAGCAGCCGATGCGCGTCATGACGATCTTACGGTCGTCCCATGAAATCCCTGCTCAGAGTGGGTGGACCGTAGAGGACTCGAACCTCTGA
>QHCF01000190.1 GCA_003244275.1 Acidimicrobiales bacterium | reverse complement strand
CCGAAGCGGTGCTGCTCGTCGATCACAACCACCCCGAGGGAGCCGAAGGCCACCTTCTCCTCGAGAAGAGCGTGCGTGCCGATGAGCAGGTCGACACTGCCGTCGGCCAGCCCGGCCAGGATCCGGGTGCGTTCGCCCGCCGTGGTGCGGTTCACCAGCAGCTCCACCCTCAAGGGACGATCTCCGCTGAGGGTGGCGGCGTCGGAGTCGCCGTTCGGGGGGCCGTCGGGGGGCAGAGCCCCCCGACGGTCCACGGTGAAGCCTTCGAGCAGGTCTCGCATACCCAGACCGTGTTGTTCGGCCAGTACCTCGGTGGGCGCCATGAAGGCACCCTGGTAGCTACCCTGCACAGCCATGAGCAGCGCGGTGACGGCAACGAGCGTCTTGCCGCTGCCCACGTCGCCCTGCAGCAGCCGGTGCATGGGGTGGGGGCCGGCCAGGTCGGCGGCGATCTCAGCCACCGCCCGCTGTTGGGCGGAGGTGAGTGTGAACGGCAGGGTGCTGTGGAATCGCTCGACCAGACCGCCGTGCACTGTGTGGCGGATCCCCTTGGCCTCGCGCTCCACTGCTCGCTTGCGCATGACCAGGGCGGTCTGCAGGCGGAGCAGCTCGTCGAGGACGAGCCGGCGCCGGGCCACCTCCGCCGCCCCCATCGACTCCGGGTTGTGGATCTGGGTCATGGCCCATGTGCGGTCGACCACGTCGAGGCGGTCCTGCCAATGCCTAGGGAGCGGGTCGGCGAGCTCCCCCGCCCGGACCAGGCCCTCTTCCACCATGGTCGACAGCTCCCAGGTAGTGAGCCCGGCCTTCTCCGACTGCGGGTAGATCGGCACGATGCGCCCGGTGCGGTCGCCCACGAGGTCGACCACGGGGTTTGTCATCTGGGGCCGTCCCTTGAACGAGTCGAGGCGCCCGAAGAACACCGCCTCGGTGCCGATCTTGAGCTGGCGGGCCCGCCACGGTTGGTTGAAGAACACGCAGTGGAGGTAGCTCGACCCGTCGAACACGTCGACTTCGACCATGGCCCGGCGCTGGCGCGTCCGCCGCGTCTGAACCCGCTTGACCTTGGCCAGCACCAGCGCCTCCTGGCCCACCTTCAGCTCGCGGATGGCGGCCTGGCGGGTGCGGTCGAGGTAGCGCCGGGGGTAATGGGTCAACAGGTCGAGGATGGTGCGGATGTCCATGGCGGCCAGGGCCTCGGCCTTCTTCGCCCCTACCCCGGCCAGGACGCTCACGGGGATCTCGGCCAGCTGCGACAGGCGCCGGCTCAAACCGCTCGAGTCACTCGGCGCTGATCAGCCAGGTGTTGAGGGGCTGGCCGCCGTCGTGCACCTCGACGGCCACTTCGGGGTGCGAGGCGGCGAGCCACTCGGTGACCCGGCGGGGGTCGGCGGACAACGCCGGGGCGCCCTCGACCAGCGTGACCAGCTCGTGGTGGTCGGCGAGCAGGGCCTCGAGAACGGCTATGGCCGCATCTGCCGCAGTTCGCGAGACCGCGACGATGCCCGACGGCGTCATACCCAACCAGTCGCCGGCGCGCACCGGGCCAGCGGCTGTAGACGCGTCGCGCACCGCCTGGGTGACCTCGGCGGTGGCGATTCGGTCGACCGCCTCAGCCATAGCTCGGGCGTTGGCGTCGGCGTCGGCGTCGGCGTCGTAGGCGAGCAAGGCGGCGAACGCCTCGGTAACGGTGGTGGTGGGCACGACCGACACGGGGCGATCGGCGGCGGCCGCGGCCTGCTCGGCCACGGCCACGACGTTGCGGTTGTTGGGCAGGACGACCACCTCCTTGGCGGCCACCTCCTCTATCGCGGCCAGTAGCTCCGCCGTGGACGGGTTCATCGACTGACCACCGGCCACCACCCGCCCCGCACCCAGTGACCGCAGTATGCGCTCGATGCCTTCGCCCGCGGCCACGGCCACCACCGCGGTGGTGGCCGGTGGACCAACAGTGTGGTCACTGCACTGGTGCGAGGCCACCTGGTCGGCAAGGTCGGTGACCTCGATGCGGTAAGGCCGACCGGCGCCGATGCCCGCCTCGATCGCCTCGCCTATGCGGTCGGTGTGGATGTGGCAGTTCCAGGTGCCGTCGCCACCGACTACGACGATGGAGTCGCCCATGGCGTCCCATGCCTGCTTGAACGAACCGATGGCATCGTCGGGCGCGGCGAGGAGGAACATCACCTCGTAACGGGGCCCGTCGCTGTCGTGGGCTTGGTTCTCGGCCGCCGCCATCGGGGCGGCCGGTGGCTCAGTCTCGGTGGCGGGAGCAGGCACGGGACGGCCGGTGACCACCTCGGTGAGGACGTCGAGAAGCAGCACGAAGCCGGCGCCGCCGGCGTCGACCACGCCGGCTTCAGCCAGCGCCGCCAGCATTTGAGGGGTACGGGCCAGGGCGTCCCTCCCGGCTTCAGTAGCGGCGCCGACGACGTCGGCCAGCCGCCCCTCCCGCTTGGCCGTAGCTGCTTCCGCCGCCTCGCGGGCCACGGTGAGGATGGTGCCCTCCACCGGGTGCATGACGGCGGTGTAAGCGGCTCGCGAGGCGGCATCGAGGGCGTCGGCCACCGTTGCCGCATCGGCAGAGCCGCCCGCGCCCGACAAAGTATCGGTGAAGCCCCGCAACAACTGGGACAGGATCACCCCCGAGTTGCCCCGGGCCCCCATCAGCGATCCGTGGCTCACTGCTTGGCAGAGGCCGGCCATCTCCGCCGGCGGGTCACCGGGGGCGGCGGGCGGAGGCAGTTCGGCAACCACCGATTCGAGGGTGAGAGCCATGTTGGTGCCCGTGTCGCCATCGGGCACGGGATAGACGTTGAG
>QHCF01000110.1 GCA_003244275.1 Acidimicrobiales bacterium | reverse complement strand
GAGCGCCGGGCCGCCGCCCTGGCACGCCTACGAGATCACGCCGACCAAGTGTCAAGGGTCAGCAAGATCTCCCGGTGGATGGACAGCAGTTCTCCCGACCGGCGGACAACAGAATTCCCCGCGGGCAGGCTGAGGGACAACGCGCGTCACCAGCGGAGGTCCCCGGCACCGGGCTCGATCCTGCGCGGCGACGGTTGTCGAACGCCGACGGGGTTCCCGGCGCGGCCGTGACCACGAGGCCGGCGTCAGCGGAGCACACTCCGATCGGGACCGTGGCGGCGAAAACGGCGACGGCGAGACGCCATAGCACGTTCACGTCGTGGGCTCCGGTTCGCCGAGCGGCAGGACGCCTCTGCCGGCCATGGCGTCGGCGAGGCGAAGCGAGCCGCCCTCGGTGACGACGAGATACGCGTGATGGAGAAGGCGATCGACCGCGGCGATGGCCAGGGTCTTGGGCATGATCGTGTCGAAGCCGGCGGGGTGGAGGTTGGAGGTCACGGCCACGCTGCGCCGCTCATAGGCGGCGTCCACCACCCGGTAGAAGGCCTCGGCCGCCTCCTGGCCGGCCGGGAGCATGCCGATGTCGTCGATCTCGACCAAATCCGCCCGACAGATCCTGGCCACCACCCGGCTCACCGACGCGTCGACCTTGGCCCGGGCCAGGGTGGCGGTGAGGGTCTCCAGGCTGAACCACGTCACCCGCATGCCAGCATCGATGACGGCGTGTCCCAGGGCTTCACGAAGTGGGACTTTCCCGTGCCGCTCGGCCCGGTCACCGCCAGGTTCTCGGCCCTGCCCACCCACTCCAGGGTGCGCAGCGCCGATTGGGTGGGGCCGGCGATGTACGAGTCGGCCTCCCGCCAGCTGTCGAAGGTCTTGCCCGACGGGAACCCCGCGGCTTGCCGACGCGTGCGCCGGGTTGCGGTGTCGCGCCCGGCCACCTCCTCGACCAGGCCTGTGACGAGGATCCGTACAGGATCCTGAACGTGAGCACGTAACGGCGACGATTGGAAGCGGGTGTCAGGCGTCCAGTGGCATCGCCATGGGTCCATGGGGTGAGTGGGCTCCAGCACATCGGCCGCCCCGCAGGTGTCGTCGTCGAGGGCCTAGCTGTGACCGGCAATGACCGCTTGAGAAGGGAGACCTCCCCTTGACCTTCCAGTGACTGGAAGGCGTAGACAAGGAGCGGCGCCATCCCGGTGCCAGCTGAGGACAACGAAGGGGAACTATTGATGGCAAGTACCCTGGTCGAAGACAAGGCCAAGGCCTGTGTCGATGCCGCGGCAGAGTGCGTGCAGGCCTGTGAGGCGTGCGCCTCCCGGTGCTGTATTCCCGGTACCGATCCGGCCATGGCCGGCTGCGCCAAGCTGTGTTTGGACTGCGCGGCCATCTGTGCCCTCTGCGTGACCCTGCTGGCCCGCGGCTCGGGGTGGTCGGAGCAGGTGTGTCGGCTGTGCGCGGAGATCTGTGATGCGTGCGCCGCGGAGTGCGAACGCTTCGAGGCCGACGGCTGCCGGCGTTGTGCCGAGGCATGCCGGCGTTGCGCCGAGGCATGCCGGGCCAGGGTCGCCCTGAGCGAGGAGCCGCCCACAGCCAGGTGACGGGCCGGTCCCTCACCGACTGACCTACCCGGATTCGATTCGTGATCCCTTGACCTTCCAGTGGCTGGAGGGCATACGGTGAGGATAGATCGCTCGCAGAGAGGTGAAATGCCGTGGAAGAGCTCGTGTTGACCGTGACCGGTATGGACTGCCGGGCGTGTGAGGAGCGCATCGAACGCGCCGTGGGCAAGCTTGGCGGGGTGCGGCGGGTGTCCGCCGACCATACCGCCGAGCGGGTCCGGGTGGTCCTCGATCAGGCCGGGTCCGAAGCCGCGGTGCGGACCGGTATCGCCACCGCCGGCTTCGAGGTGAAGACATGAGCGCTCTGGCCACCAAGAAGCCCGAGAACGAGACCGAGGAACCCACTTTGGGCTACTGGGCTGAGGAGCGCCCCGGCGGTGGCGCCCGGTTCCGGGTGAAGATCGGTGGTCTGCACTGCTCGTTGTGCACCGGCACCATCGAGCGGGCCTTGGGTAAGCGCGAAGGGGTAGACAAGGTGGCGGTCAGCCTCACCCACGAGCAGGCCTTGGTCGACTACGACCCGGCCCGGGTCCGCCCCGAGGAACTGGTTGGCACCCTCAAAGACATCGGCTACACCATCTGGGATCCCCGCAAGACCCGCCCCTACGAGGAGGAGGAAGCGGCCCTGGTCAAGGAGGGCCGGCGCCTGTCGGTCGCCATCGGCGCCAGCCTGGTCGCCAGCGCCCTGATCGTGAACCTGGCCGACCCGGTCGCCTACGCCATCCCCGTGCTCGTCGGCGCCTTCCTGCTTACGGCTGGCTACCTGGTGCTCCGGGGCCAAGGCCGGGGCGTGGCCACCGGTGGCACCCTGGTCGCAGCGGCAGTGGGCGGGACGGCCCTGGCCGCCAACGCCTCCGGGGTGGCCCGAGGGGCAACCCCCTATGTAGTGGGGGTGCTGGCCGTGGCCGTGGCCTTCGGTTTGGCCAACCACATCTTGTCGATGGCCGCCCAGTCGCTGCGTCGGGGCATCTTGAACCAACACGTGATGCTCGAAGCCGGAGCGTTCGCCGGTCTGGCCGGTGGTGTCGTGGGCTTGGCCGCCCGTTACCACCGATTTCCCACCGCCGCGTTCTTTGCCGTGTCGGTGCTGGTGGTCACCTACCACGTCTTCTCCGAGTGGCTGTCGCTGCTGGTCAAGACTCGCAGCTCCCAGGCGGTCAAGGCGCTGTTGGACCTCCAGCCCGATGTCGCTCGAGTCATCAGAGACGGGGCCGAGGTCGAGGTCCCCCTCTCCGAGGTCGGCCTGGCCGAGCTGGTCCGGGTCCGTCCCGGCGAGCGAATCCCCCTCGACGGGACGGTCGTCGACGGCCATTCCGCGGTCGACCAGGCCTTGGTCACCGGCGAGCCCGTCCCGGTCGAAGCCGGAGTCGGCGATAGCGTGATCGGCGGGTCGATCAACTCCACGGGCACCCTGGTGGTCAAGGTGAGCGCGCTGGGCGACGAGGGATTCTTGGCCCAGGTGGTGCGCCAGGTCGAAGACGCCCGGGCGCTCAAACCGGGCATCTTGCAGCTGGTGGACCGCATCCTGCGGGTCTACACCCCCGTCGTGCTGTCGATCTCGGTGCTCGCCCTGCTCGCCTGGCTGCTCGGCAGCTGGGCGGTTACCGGCACCGTCGACGTGCAGCGGGCCGTGTTCGCCGCCCTGTCGGTGCTGGTCATGGGCTACCCGTGCGCGGTGGGGATCGCCGCCCCACTGGCCATCGTGCGCGGTGCCGGTGAGGCCGCCGATCTGGGCATCATCATGCGCACCGGCGAGGCCTTTCAGACCTTCCGCACAGTCACCCACGTGCTGCTGGACAA
>QHCF01000049.1 GCA_003244275.1 Acidimicrobiales bacterium | reverse complement strand
ATCTCGGCCTCCAGGTGCTCGAGCGGCACCTCGTGGTCCGGCTCTCGGAACCCCGGCCCAGGGAACCCCGGCTCGCGGGACTGCGGCTCGGGGGACTGCGGCTCCCCAGCGCCCTTGTCCGCAGACCCGTGTGCATCGGTCATGACCGACCTCCTCAGACGAACTAGCGTTCGCTATTCTATCCGCAAGGTGGCTCAATTCGCAGGAGGCGTGGCCCCCCAAGGGCAATTACCCGACCGGGGGGGCCTGCAGATGGTGACATCACGAAGGTTGGAGGGGTCGGCGGCTGCATGCGCGGGGCCAGCGGCTGGATGGGCGAGCATGGCGGCCGCCTGGTCAGGTCCCACCACGGCGCGCCCGTCAACCCACCGGATCAGGATGGCAACGTCTCGTCCGGTTACCGCCGCCACCAGCAGGGCCAGCCGGCAACCATGGCAGGCACAGAGTTGAGCCCCTGGGTCGGGAGGGCGCTCCGGCTGGTCATGGGCGTACCACGAAAGGTCGAGCCTTGACGTTCGCCGGCCTTCCTCCCGGCAGGCACCATGGAAGGGCCTCGTTCGCCGGGGCCGAGCGTCAACATGAGAATATATGAAAAGCGATCGCGCAGCAATCGGCGGCGGCACGGTCCTGGCGTCCCTGGCGTGTCAAGCTGAGGCCGTGCCGGAGATGCGCGCAAACGCCAAGGCCTTGATGGCCAGCGGTCCCTACCGGCTGTTGGTGCGACGGGTCGTGCTGCCGTGGGTATTGCAGGGCGAGCAGCCCGCCGGGGAGGGCCTGGAGATCGGTGCCGGTAGCGGGGCCATGACCGCTCAGCTGCTGGCGATGTTCCCCCAGCTGCGCATGGTGGCCACCGACTACGACTCCGAGATGGTGGAGAGGGCTGGCCAGGCGGTGGCGCCTTACGGCGACCGGGCCAGGGTCGAGAGGGCGGACGCCGCCGATCTGGCGTTCGTCGACGGCCGGTTCGACCTGGTGCTGTCGGCGGCCATGCTGCACCACACGCTGGCCTGGGAGAAGGCGCTGGCCGAGGCGATACGGGTCCTGCGCCCCGGCGGGCGCCTGATCGGCTACGACCTCCTCGACAGCGCGGTGAGCCGCCTGATGCACTTCGGTGGTGCCCATGAATCGGGCCACGCCCATGAATCGGGCCACGCCCATGAATCCGGCCACGTCCCGGAAAACGGCCACGTCCATGAAACCCGCCTGATCCGGCCAGGCCAGCTCGAAGTCGAGCTCCGACGCCTCCGACTCACCGCGGTACGTACCAGGAGGAGTCTCGGGGGAGCCGTGGTCCGGTTCTCCGCCACCAAACCGGCATGAGTGATCAGCAGCGGGGCAAATGGGTGGCCGAAGGGTGGGCCGGGGATGGGCCGAGGGGGCTGGCGTAGGGCTCCCCCGACTTGATGGCCTGGGCCAGGGTGTCGTAGGCATCAAGCGCCAGGCGCCGGGTCCGGAACTCCGCGTAGGTCGCCTCGTCCTTGCGCCTGGTTATCGAAAGGGTGCCCATGATGTGCTCCACGTCCTTGCGCCCGCTTGCAGGAGGATGAGCAACGGTGGCGTGGGGGTGCGAGACGGCGCTCGAATACGTCTACGCCATCTACCCCATTACGCCATCCACCGCCCGTCCTTGTTCGCCCCTGTCACCACAGGACGCTGACCCCAGCCAGGGTCGAGAACGCCTGGTCGGCGCTGACGAGGGGCAGGGACTCGATCATGCACTGGGCTGCGATCATCCTGTCAAATGGATCCCGGTGCGGCCATTCCATGGATCCGGCCAACAGACTGTGCTCCGCAGTGATGTCTGCAGTCTCCACACCCAGGCGTCCCAGATGGCGCTCGTAACCTCGCACCAGGACCTCGGCCTGCGGCAGCTTGCCGAGTCTCTGCTTCGTCACTATCTCCCAGGCCGACGCGGCCGACACGAACAGCAGATGGCGACGGTCAGCGAGTGTGCCGCGCATGGGCTCGGACACCTGCGTCGGATCGGTCAGCATCCACAGCAGCACTTGGGTATCGAGCATGAGTCGCAAGGCGTCACTGCCCCCATGCGTCACTGCCCCCATGCGTCCAGCTCGGCGTCTGGCAGCCCTTCGAAGAATGACAGCGGGACCCTGTACGGGACGAATCCCCACTCCCTGGCCGGGAGATCCACCATCGGTATCAACCGAGCCACAGGCGTGTCACCTCGTGCAATCACCACCTCGGCTCCGCGCTCGACCTCGGCGAGGATCGCCGACAACCGAGTCTTGGCCTCCTGAACCTTGACCACCATCGTCACGGTAGTTGGTCTACCCTGACCAGTCGACGTTGGTCAACTCGAAGGTTCTACGGCTGGCCCGAGATCGGTATGGCTGGTATGACCGAGGCCACGCCCCATCGCCCACTCCCCCTCGCTGACAACTTTGCCGGCTGTCCCCGTCAGGTCGCCAAGGCGGACCATCTACGCAAGATCCTGGGCGGCCCCATTGTCTGGACCCCCCGGTGTCAGAGGGGCACCGGTGGTCAGCCTGCGCGGCGGTGACTCCCTGTTCGAGGTCGGCCAGGATCTCTCCGTCGGCTACGACACCCACGACGCCGAGCAGGTCCAGATCTATCTGGAGGAGAGCTTCACCTTTCATATCGCCACCCCGGAGGCCGTCGTCGCCCTCCCCTGATGCCATCCTGCCGGTACGCCACCACATAGGGTGGCGCCGAGATGATTCTCGTCGACATCGAGCGGGTGGCGGCCCGTCGGCCTGATCGGGCGCTTTTCGAGAAGCTGTCACTCACCCTCTCCACCGGTGACCGGCTGGGGGTGGTGGGCCGCAACGGGTCGGGCAAGTCGACCCTGCTGCGGGTGCTGGCCGGAGTCTCGGAGCCCGAGGAGGGCGTGGTTCGGCGGGGCCGAGGCGTGGTGGTGGGTCTGCTGGGCCAGCATCCACAGCTCCCGGCGGGCACGGTTCGCGATGCGGTGGGCCAGCACTGGGAGGCGGCCGCCATCCTGGAGCGTCTGGGGATGGGCCCGCTGGCGGCCGAGGACGTGGCCACCCTCTCAGGCGGCCAGGCCAAACGAGTCGCCCTGGCCGCCCTATTGGTGAGCCCGCTGGACCTGCTGGTGCTGGACGAGCCCACCAACCACCTCGACACCGACGCCA
>QHCF01000018.1:1634-6739 GCA_003244275.1 Acidimicrobiales bacterium | reverse complement strand
GGGCCACCGCGGTGACCACCGCGTGGTCCAGCCCCAACCGCGCCACCGCCCGAGCCACTCGCTCGGGCTCACCGGGGTCGGCGGCCAACGGACGACCGGAGTCGACCAGGCAGAACCCGCAGGCCCGGGTGCACCGCGACCCGTTGATCATGAAGGTGGCCGTGCCGTCGGCCCAGCACTCGAAGATGTTGGGGCAGCCCGCCTCTTCGCAAACCGTCACCAGGTCGAGGCTGCGCATGGTCCGCTGCATGGCCCTGTAATTAGTACCCATCTGGGCCTTGACCCGCAGCCAGCCCGGCTTGCGGGCATCCACCGCCAAGGGGGCGCCAGTCGGGGGGGCGCCGGTCGGGGCCACCGGCGGAACGTTCGCAGCGGGCGGAGCCGCCGACCTGTGGGCCACGTCCTGTCGCTCCATCGTCCCCGCCGGAGCCCAACGCTCGGTGGCCCGAACCACGATGGCGTCTACCACCTCGGGCATGGACGCCTCGATCCCCTCGGCGGCCAACGAGGTGACCGCCTTGTCCGAGATGCCACATGGGACTATGTGGGCGAACATGTCGAGGTCCGTATCGACATTGAGGGCGAAGCCGTGCATGGAACGACCTCGGGTGACTCGGGTCCCTACCGCGCATATCTTGCGAGGGAAGGGCCCATCAGGCTCCACCCATACGCCCGGGTGGTCAGCCAGGCGGCCTGCCCCAGCCAGCCCCAGGTCGCCCAGGGCCCGAATCACCACCTCCTCCACCGCCCGGACGTGGCCCGGGGTGGCCCCAGGGCGCACAGGCACACCGACCAGGGGATAGCCCACCAGCTGGCCTGGGCCGTGGTAGGTGACCAACCCACCCCGATCGGCCCTGACCATCTCCGCGCCCACCGACGAAGGGGGAACCAGCACGTCAGCCATCTCGGCCCGGACGCCGAGGGTGTAGACGGGCATGTGCTCCATCAACAGCAGGTAGTCATCCCCGGGGCCGGCCAGGATCGCCTGCTGAAGGGCGTGGGCGTCCCGATAGCGGACCCTCCCCAGCCAGCGCACTCGTAGCACGCCGCGCTACAGCTCCTGGGCCCAGTCGCGAGACTCGATGATCTCCCTCACCCGGGCCAGGAAGCCGGCCGCGTAGGCGCCATCCACGGCGCGGTGATCGAAGGAAAGGGCGAGGATACCTACCGAGTGAATGGCGATTGCCTCGCCGCCATCGGGCAGGGGCACGACCACCGGCCGGCGCCTGACCCCATCGGTCGACAGGATGGCCACCTGGGGCTGGTTGATGATCGGCACGGTCAGCAAGGTGGCGAACGGGCCCGGATTGGTGATGGTGAACGTGCCCCCGGCGATGTCGTCGGCGCTAAGGCGTCGGGTTCGGGCCCGCTGCGCCAGATCCGCCATCTCACGGGCCAGAGCCACTAGGCGCTTGCCGTCAGCGCCATGTACCACCGGGACTATCAGGCCCTCGCCTTCCAGAGCCACGGCGATGCCAAGGTGCAGGTCTCGGTGAACGATCAGCTCGTCGTCGCCTACCGACGCATTGAGCATCGGGAAGGCCCGCAGTCCTTCGATGACCGCTCGGGCCACAAACGGCAGATATGTGAGGCTGATGCCCTGCTCCGCCTTGAAGCGCTCACGTTGCGTTCGCCGTACCTGCTCGATGCCCTCGAAGTCGGCCTCCACGGCCACCAGGGTGTGCGCCGAGGTGGCCTTGGATCGCACCATGTGCTCAGCGGTGCGGCGGCGAATGTTCGAGAAGGCAATGACCTCGTCCCGGTCTCCACGTGCCCCCGACCGGCCTCCGTCTGCGGACTGACCCGGGGGGCGGTCATGGATCCCCGGGGGCGCCACTGCGGCACCAACAGCCGACCGGGCGGGGACCTGGCGGGTAGAGGCATCGCCCCCCGTACGAGCCTGGCTCCGATGGTCAACCAGGGCCAGTGCGTCGGCTCGAGTGATCCGCCCATGGGTACCCGTGCCGTGGACGTCAGCTGGATCGATCCCATTTTCGGTCAGCAGCCGACGCACCACCGGCGACAGGACTCGCCCCGCCCACGGGGAACCATCGCCGTCCACCTCGACAGGCGCCTGGTCGGCTCTCACGGCGGCCGCGGGCTCAGTGTCGTGGTCAGGAGCAGCCTCCGCCGCGGGTGCGGCGGTGTCAGTGGGCGCCGGGGGGGTCGCCTCCTCCTGATCCGATTCGTCGGTCACCGTCTGACCCGACGCCGGGTCGGCGGATATGACGGCCAGGCGGACGCCGACATCGACCGTCTCGCCCTCGGGCACGAGTATCTCGGTCACATAACCGGTGGCAGGAGACGGCACCTCTGAGTCCACCTTGTCGGTCGAGACCTCGAAGAGAACCTCGTCCTCGCTCACCTGGTCACCCACCTGCTTGAGCCAGCGCGTGATGGTCCCCTCGGTCACCGTCTCACCCAGCTGCGGCATGGTGATGTCAGCCAACGTGCAGTCCCCTTCCGGTCAGAGCGAGCACGGTCTCTCCGAAGGCCTCCGAGAGGGTCGGGTGGGGTTGCAGGAAGTGGGCAACGTCGGTTGGCTCCGCCTCCCAGTTGAGGGCCAGGTAACCCGCGCCCAGCTGCTCGGTCACCCACGGTCCCGCCATGTGGACCCCCAGGAGACGCCCTGCGGCCCCATCTGAGCCGCGCTCGGCAATGACCTTGACCAAACCCTCGGTATCGCCCACGATCCGGGCCCGGCTGTTGCCGCCGAACGGATCCCGCTTGACCACCAGATCGTAACCGGCTGCCTGGGCCGCCTCCTCCGACAGGCCGGCGAAGGCCACCTCGGGATGGGTGTAGATGCACCAGGGCACCTTTTGGTAGTCCACCGGCATGGCCGGCTCGCCCAGGATGTCCCGCACCGCCACCATGGCCTCGGCGAAGCCCACGTGGGCCAGCTGGGGGCCGGCCACCAGGTCGCCTACCGCGTAGACGCCATCAGCACCGGTGCGCATGCGCTCATCGACCACCACATGGCCTCGCCCATCGATCTCCACTCCCAACCCGTCCGCCACCACGCCGGCCGAGCGGGGGCGGCGTCCCACACACACAACCACGGCATCGGTGGTGACCTGCTCGTCATCCCCGAAGCTCACCACCGTCCCAGTGCCATTGGGCGCATGGCCACGTACCGCCGCCCCGGTGCGGACCACGATCCCGCGCTTGTTGAACGAGCGTGTCACCACGTCCACCACCTCGCGGTCGCAGCCCGGCAACAGCTTGGGCAGCGCCTCCAGCAGGGTGACCTGCGTACCGAGGTCAGCCAGCATGGAGGCGAACTCGCAGCCGACGGCTCCGCCGCCCACCACCACCACCGAGCCGGGCAGCACCTCCAGGTCGAGCAACTCGTCCGAGGTCATCACCACCTGACCCTCCACCTCGAACCCAGGCAGGGTCATCGGCACCGATCCGGTAGCCAAGACGACGTGGCCCCCTCTGAGCTCCTGGCCGGTGGCGCCCACCCGGACCACCCGGTCCGGGCCGAGGAAGCCGGACCCCTCGACGGTGGTTATCTGGCGCCTCCTCATCAGGCCGACCAAGCCTCTCCAGAGTTGGTCCACCACTTTGCGCTTGCGAGCCTGGCTGACCGCGAAATCGACGCTCGGCTGGCTGGCCTGGATACCGAACTCCTTGGCCCCCGCCACTGTGCGCAGCACGGTCGCCGTCTCGAGGAACTGCTTGGCCGGGACGCAACCCCGGTGGAGACAGGTTCCTCCCACCTTGTCCTGTTCGACCACCGCCACCGACAGACCGGCGGATGCGCCGTAGAGGGCGGCGGCATAGCCGCCAGGGCCTCCTCCTACCACGACGAGATCGAACTGCTCAGCCGTGGGTATCACCTCGTTCATGCATCCCGTCCAGCCTAGGGGTACGGTGCGGTCAGGTTGACGAGGCGAGCGACCCTGGAGGAACAATGCTCACCCCACCGGACGAATCAGACCAGGAGGAACCGACCGCGACGGTGGCATCGCCCGGCGATGATCGGGGGATCGTCAGGCCGAGAGTGCCCGAGCCGTCCGGTCTCCGGTCGAATCGCACCAACAATCGCACCCGAGCGGCCACTCTGTGGGGCGCGTTGGGCTTCGGGGTGTTCTTCTTGTTGGCGGTGCTCATCTTCATCATCCAAAACGGGGCCCGGGCCCGGGTACATTTCGTGACTCTCCAGGGCACCCTGCCGTTGGGAGTGGCCCTCCTCCTGGCCGCGGTGGGGGGCGCCCTGGTGGCGGTGTTCCTCGGCGCGGTTCGCATCACCCAGCTGCGCCGGGTGGCCAGCCGTCACCGACGCGACCCCACCTGAGTCGCAGCCGCAGTCAGCGACCCGGGCTCAGCCCGACCCCCGGCCCACCAACGAGCGCGCCATCGACGGCACCGCTCGCAGGCCTCGCCTCGGGACAAAGGCGTCGGCGGCCGCGGTCAGCCACTCGTTCTGCTCGTCCGAGAGCACCAGGTCGGCGGCCGCGGCATTGGACTCCAGCTGGGCCACGCTGCTGGCTCCTGGTATGGCAACCACGTTCGGGTGCCCGATAACCCACGCCAGAGCCACCTGAGCCGGGCTGGCTCCCTGCGCCCGACCCACCTCTCGGAGCGCGTCCAGCAACCCGCTGGCCCGCCGGAGGTTCTCAGGAAGGAACAATGGATTGGCCGCCCGAACCCCGCCGGGGCGGTTGGAAACGTCGTAGCGGGCCGAGAGGAGACCCTGGCCCAGCGGGCTGAAGGCGATCACCAGTCGATCGTTGGCCTGGGCCCAACCCAACAGCTCGGCCTCGGGGCGCCGGGCGGCCAGGCTGTACTGGACCTGGTTGCTCAGCACCGGCCGGGCCAGGGCCGCCTCGGCGCCCTGCCACTGGGCAAGGGAGAAGTTGCTCACGCCGGCATGGGCCACCAGGCCGGCGTCCAACAGACGGCCCATGCCCGTCATGGTGGTGGAGATGGGAACCAGCGGGTTGGGCCAGTGGACCTGATAGAGGTCGATGCACTCGACACCCAGGCGGGCCGCGCTGGCTCGTCCCCGCTGGGCCACGATGGGCCCCAGGGGAAGCACCGGGAACACCTTGGTGGCCACGAACGCCTCGTCTCGGCGAACGGACAGGGCCCGGCCC
>QHCF01000018.1:0-1612 GCA_003244275.1 Acidimicrobiales bacterium | reverse complement strand
GTACACGTCGGCGGTGTCGATGAGGTTGATGCCGAGGTCGAGGGCCCGTTGGGTGATGTCCAGGGCATCGTGAGTGGCGTAGCGGTCCCCGTAGCCCCATTCCCGGGAGCCGAACTGCCACGTCCCCAACCCGATGGCCGACAGCCGCACCCCTCCCACCTCGACATAGCGCATCGCCCGGAGCGTACCCAACCAGGCCCCGGCCCCTACCTTGATCCCCCGCTCACCCCCCGCTGGGTCCGGGCTGCCTCCACCGCCAGGGCGTCGGCCAGGTCGTTCATCACGTCAGCCGAATGCCCCTTCACCCAACGAAAAGCCACCTGGTCCTTCCCCCTCTCCTTCACTGCCCTCACCAAGGGCTTCCAGAGGTCCTGGTTGGCCACCGGCTGGCCCTTGGCATTGCGCCACCCCCGGGCCTCCCAATTGACCCACCAACCCTGCCGGAAGCAGTTGACCACGTAGGTGGAATCACTCACCACCTCGACCAAGCCGTCGAGTGCCTCCAGGGCGGCCAGGACGGCGGTCACCTCCATCCGCTGGTTGGTGCTGCGAGCCTCGGCACCACTGGCATAGGCCCCTCCGTCGGCGACCGCCCAGGCCCATCCACCAGGGCCGGGGTTGCCCAGGCAGGCCCCATCGGTGTACACCACGGTGGTCACCACTCCAGCATCCCTCCACTGCTCCGCAGGGGCAAAGGCGCTTCACGCTCATCTGTAAGTGGCCAAGGGCCGCAAGCTGCGAACCAGGCATATTTTGCGTGAGAACATGGGGAAGTGATCTTCGACGGATTCTCACACCAGCTCCCTGACACCGACCCGACGGAGACGGCCGAGTGGGTCGACTCCTTCGACGCGGTGGTCGAGGCCCACGGGCGCTCCCGGGCACGCTTCCTGCTCATGAAGCTGCTGGACCGGGCCCGGGGGGCCCAGGTCGGCTTCCCAGCCACCGTCTCCAGCCCTTACCTCAACACCATCGCCCCCGAGTACGAGCCCTGGTTCCCAGGCGACGAGGACATGGAGCGGCGCATCCGGGCCTTCATCCGCTGGAACGCGGCGGTCATGGTCACCAGGGCCAACATCTTGTCGGAGGGAATCGGCGGCCATCTGGCCACCTACGCCAGCTCGGCGTCGCTGTACGAGGTGGGCTTCAACCACTTCTTCCGGGGCAAGGAGGACGGCCGGGCCGGGGACCAGGTGTACTTCCAGGGCCACGCCTCCCCCGGCATCTACGCCCGGGCCTACCTGGAGGGGCGCCTGTCCGAGTCCCAGCTGGACCGCTTCCGCCAGGAGATCGGCGGAGGTGGGCTGTCCAGCTATCCCCATCCCCGGCTGATGCCCGACTTCTGGGAGTTCCCCACCGTGTCCATGGGGCTGGGGCCCATCAACGCTGTCTACCAGGCCCGCTTCAACCGCTACCTCCTGCATCGGCGCCTGGCCGACACCAGCGGCTCTCGGGTGTGGTGCTTCGTGGGCGACGGGGAGGTGGACGAGCCCGAGACCCTGGGCGCCTGCTCGCTGGCCGCCCGGGAGTCCCTCGACAACCTGATCTTCGTGGTCAACTGCAACCTCCAGCGCCTGGACGGCCCGGTTCGGGGCAACGGCAAGATCATCCA
>QHCF01000201.1 GCA_003244275.1 Acidimicrobiales bacterium | reverse complement strand
AACGGCCATGGGCCTCTAACGGGAGAGGTGGATGGTGACCTGGCGCTCCACGTAGGCCCACTCGTCGCTGGCCGTCAGGCCGGCCAGCAGCTCGTTGAAGGCGCCCTCATCGTCGGGCGCGTGCTCGAACCAGCCCAGGAGGTCGAACGGCTCCCCTGGGTCGTGAGACCGGTAGAGGCGCCGAGCGATCGTCGGATGAGCTCCGCCCATGGCCAGCTCGTGTGATCCCTCGCCCAAGACACTGCCCCGCTCGGCGGCAGTCATGTCCCGCCAGGCCTGCGACTTTCGCACCGCCACCAGGGCGGCCACCCGCGCCTCGGGGCGCCCGAGGGGCGCGCTGCCGGCCGCGGCAGCGCCGGCTAACCCCCGCAGGACCCATCGGCCGTCGGCCCCCTCGGCATCGGCCCCCTCGAGTTGGGCCAGCCGGGCAGCCGGGGCCAAGCTCTCGCCACGAGGCGCGGCAATGCCGTCGATACGCCATGGGCCCTCGAACCCGCTCACGAAGGCGACTGACTGGGATGCGGTCATTGTCCCAGTCTGCCTGGCCCGCTCGAGGCCGGTGTGGCACGCACTGGTTGACCAGGCAGAACGGGTAGGCGCTCGGCCGCCTCCCCCTCGCCTTCGTCATGCTGCGCTCCGCCCCGGATGCCGAACAGACGCTTGGCCCAGACGAGGTACACGAGCACGGCCATATTGATCACCAGGGCAATGAGCCGGCCGGCGCTCACCCTCTTGAGCAGCTCGTCGACCTCGAAAGGCAAGAAGCCGGCGGTGAGGAGGGCGGTGAGGTACTCGGCCCAACGCCGAGCCCGCCACAGGCCCACTGCCTCCACGCCCTCGACCACGGCGTAGGCCACGGCGGTCAAGAGGAGCACCCGCAGGGTCTTGGGGTTCCGGCCGATGAGACGGTTTAGCTCTTTGAGGATGAACGAGCGGCTGGTGGCCTGCCCGGTGCCGGCCAGCCCCCCGTTGGCGTTGCGCACCAGCACGCGCGCCTGGTCCTGGAGGCCACCCAGGTTGGAACGCAGGAACAACAGCCCCAAGGCCAGCAGCCCGAACACCACCGAGTGGACGCCGCGATCGACGGCGATGGCCTTGAGCACGAGCGAGTCGCGTAGCTTCTTGCCCCGCTCGGGAACGTCCAGGTCGCCGATGTCGCCCACCTCATCGCGCTCCGCGGCTTCAGGGTCGGCCAGCACCCAGGCATCGCAGCGCAGGCAACGGCCCAGGTGGCCACCGCCGACCACCTCCAGACCCACCAGCCAGTCACCCTGCCCTACCTGGCGGGCACGGGCGGCGGGGGCACGATGGCCGCGGAACGCGCAGACGAAAGTCTCCGGATGCCAACGGCCGGTGGTGCGGCCCTCGAGTGGCGGCCCGGTGGAGGTCATCGGGGGTCCGGCCGCGGGGGAAAGGTGCCGTGGTGGGCCGCCCACAGCCCGCACAACGCCAGCCCGTACAGGGGCACGAGGGTGCCAGCAACCAAGCTGGTATAGGGCCGGCTGATGGCCGTGGCCAGGGCTACGATCACCTCGGCCGCCAACGAGCCGAGCAGGCTGCGCCTGACGGCCGGGGGCGCGCTTCCGGCCAACAGAAAGAGGCTGGTGACGGCGATCTGATCGCGGCGGCTGCGGGCAATACCTCGAGCGTAGGCGGCGAAGAAGCCAACACATCCGGCCACGAACAGAACAACGGCCACCACGAAGGCCACCGCGTCGAGTGCGGGCATCAGGACCGCGGCCAGGGCCGTGATGGCGAACACTGCGGTCCCCGCCCAGGAGGCGGCCAGGATCCGGGAGCCAGAGCTCGTCATCCCAGGGGAGCGAGAGCGCTGTCGAGGGAGGCGGCCAGCACGTCCCAGTCGTAGAGCCTCTCGGCCCGGCGGCGGGCCGCGCCACCCTGGGCCCGCCGCAGATCGGGGTCGTCGAGGAGGCGAGCCAGGGCGGCCGTCACGGCTGCCACGTCGGACGGGTCGGACACCACCGCCCCCGTCTCCCCGTCGACGACCGCATCGGCCGCTCCCCCGCTGCGCCCTGCCACCTGGGGCACCCCGCACGCGGCTGCCTCCAAGAACACCATGCCGAACCCCTCCTGCTCGAGACCCCCCCATCGGTTGCGGCACGGGACCGCGAAGACGTCGGCCGCTCCCATGAGCGGCGCCAGACGGTCGTCGGGAACCGGGCCGAGGAACCTGACAGGAGCGGCGACCGACAGGGCCAGGCGCTGCAGGCGGCCGCGGTCGCGCCCGGAACCACCGATGGCTACCACCAGGTCGGCCCGCCCGGGAGCGAGGCGCGCCGCGGCGCGGACGAGCATGTCGAAACCCTTGCGCGGCACCAGGCGGCTGAGCCCCACCACCAGGCAGCCGTCAGCCGGCAACCCCGCGGCCACCCGTGCGGCCGCCTTCTCAGCGGCATCCAGCGGCCTGAAACGTGCCAGGTCGACACCGGGGGGCACTGTGATGATGCTCCGGGCGCGGCCCGCGTAACGCTCTGCTTCAAGGGCCGGGTACCGGCCTGCAGCCACGACAGGAGAAGCGCCCTCGAGGACCCGCGCCAAGAGGGTCCGGGCGACCGGGAGGCGACCGGGCACAGCCACCTCGGCACCGTGGAGCACCACCCCGTAGGGCACGCCCATGTGGGGGCCCAACATGCCCAAAGGCAGGGCCGGGTCGAGCATCACCAGGCCCGCTCCGACCTCACTGGCCAGCGCTCGTAACCGCCGGGCCAGCTTGGGCCGGGGAAGCAGGACACGGTCAGGCGCCCGAATGACGCGGAAGGGCTGGCGAGCGTCGAAGGCGGCGTCACCAGGGTAGGAGGAGGTGACCACTACCACCCGTTCTGGCGGTAGCCGCCGCCACAGCTCCCAGAGGTAGGACTGGATCCCGCCCACCTTGGGCGGGAAGTCATTGGTCACCAGGAGATGGGTCACCGCCTGCTACCAGCGGTCTGGGGACAGTCGGGGGGCTCCCCCCGACAACCCCCCGAACGGCCAGGATGAGCGATCAGTTAGTTAGCGCCGAGGGGCCATGCCGGCAGGGGCCCAGGCCGCCGGGCTCGCTGAGCGGCGATGACCGGTCGTACGGTCCGCTCGTGGTGGGAGCCAGGACGATCATCGACGTCGACGGGCTCCAAGAGGTCGTCGATGTCGAGGAAGTCGCCCGCCCCCTCTTGGGCGGACGTGGCGGGCGACAGGAGCGGCTCGGGGGCGACCGTCGACGGGGGGGGCGGGGC
>QHCF01000014.1 GCA_003244275.1 Acidimicrobiales bacterium | reverse complement strand
ACGATCCCTAGCTCGATGACCAGATTGGTCGACGAGAAGAGAAACGCGAGCGACGGCGTCAGGGCTGCGCCCTTTTTGAACAGCGTCTTGCTCAACGCCGCCGCGGCGTACGAGCAGCTGGAGCTTGCAGCACCGTACGCCGTCGCCAGGGCGACTTCGCGCAGGCCGCCGCGTCCGAGTTGCGCGCGCATCCGCTCCTTGGAGACTACGGCTTGGACCACTCCGGACAGCGTGAACCCTAAGACCAAGCTCCAGCCGACCTGCCACGCCATGGCGGCGGCCATCACCAAGCCGTCCCAAACGTGCCGCAAGAACTCCATGGTTGATTAGTCTACCCCAGGCGGCCTGGCATTTCAAGCGACCGGGTTAGACGGTTGTCTGCGCCTGACACTGCCCGTGTCGCTTACGGCGAGCTCAAGCGGACATCAAGCTGCGCAACAGTCGTGCGGTCGCGTCACCCAAAAAAACGCGGTCTCGGGCGAGCGGGACGAAGGTGCCTTGCTGACCAAGTTTGGCCGAAAGCGGGGATGTTAAAGACGGAGGGGTGCATGAGTTCGGTACGCGTACTAGTCGGCACACACAAAGGCGCCTTCGTGCTTACCTCGGACGGAAAGCGCGAACGATGGGACGTCGGCGGTCCCCACTTCGGGGGTTGGGAGATCTACCACATGAAGGGCTCTCCCGCTGACCCGGATCGGCTCTACGCGTCGCAGACCAGCGGCTGGTTCGGGCAGGTTGTCCAGAGGTCGAACGACGGCGGGACGACCTGGGAGCCAGTTGGGAATCAGTTCCACTACGAAGGCGTACCCGGCACTCACCAGTGGTACGACGGAACGCCTCGCCCGTGGGAGTTCAAACGTGTCTGGCACCTCGAGCCATCACCGGTGGATCCAGACACGATTTACGCCGGGGTCGAAGATGCCGCCCTGTTCCGCTCAGTCGACGGTGGCCGGGAGTGGCAGGAGCTCCCGGGGCTGCGCGGCCATGGTTCGGGGCCGGCCTGGCAGCCAGGTGCCGGTGGGATGTGCCTGCACACCATCATTCTCAGCCCGAGCGAGCCTGCTCGGATCATCGTTGCCATCTCGGCAGCTGGGGTCTTTCGCACTGACGACACCGGCCAGACCTGGCGACCGGCGAACCGCGGCCTGAGGTCAGAAGGCATCCCAGATCCGGCAGCCGAGGTCGGCCACTGCGTTCACCGCATCGCGATGCACCCATCGCGCCCGGACGTCCTGTTCATGCAGAAGCACTGGGACGTCATGCGTAGCGACGACGGTGGCGACTGCTGGCACGAGGTCAGCGGCAACCTGCCGAGCGACTTCGGCTTCCCGATCGAGGTTCACGCCCATGAGCCGAACACCATCTATGTGGTTCCCATCAAGAGCGACTCAGAGCACTATCCCCCTGACGGGCGACTACGCGTGTACCGGAGCCGGACAGGGGGAGACGAGTGGGAGCCGCTCACGAACGGTCTGCCGCAGAGGGATTGCTACGTCAACGTGTTGCGCGACGCCATGGCGGTCGATGCCTTCGATCCATGTGGTGTGTACTTCGGTACGACCGGTGGTCAGGTATACGCGTCGGCCAACGCCGGGGACAGCTGGGCGCCAATCGTCCGGGACCTTCCCGCCGTGTTGTCGGTGGAGGTCCAGACGCTGCCGTGATCCGAGTCCTGCTGCCGGCACATCTGCGGACGTTGGCGAACATTCAAGGGGCAGTCGAACTCCATATCGAGGGCCAAGCCACCCAGCGATTGCTCCTTGACGCCATCGAGGTCCGGTATCCGATGTTGCGCGGCACGATCCGTGACCAGGAGACCCAACGACGCCGAGCGTTCGTGAGGTTCTTCGCGTGTGAGGAGGACCTGTCCCACGAAGAGCCGGATGCCCCGCTGCCCGCCGCGGTTGTCGCCGGCGAGGAACCTTTCGTGGTGCTGGGGGCGATGGCCGGCGGCTGAGGCTGAGGGTCAGCGCCTTGTGGACGACAAGCCTCAGGAGCGGCCTGGCGGCAGCAGGCCCATGGCCTGGCTGGCGCGGGACACGGTGGTGCCGGCCACCTCGCGGGCCTTGGCTGCGCCCTTCTCCAGCACCGCCCTCACCCCCGCCGGGTCACCGGCCAGCTCGACGTAACGCTCCTGTACCGGGTGGAGCATCTCGATCAGGGCCTCAGCGGTAGCCGCCTTGAGCGAGGCGTAGCCGGCCTGGCTGGCTGCCGCCTCCTCCCTGGAGCGTCCGGTGGCCACCGCCAGCAGCTCCACCAGGTTGGACACGCCGGGCTTGGTCCCCCGGTCGTAGCGAACCTCCGTGTCGATGTCAGTGACGGCCCGGCGCACCTTGCGCTCGATGGTGGCGGGGTCGTCGAGGACCCGGATGGTGCCCAGCGACGAGGAGGTCGACTTGGACATCTTGCGGGTGGGCTCGGCCAGGTCCATGACTCGGGCCCCAACTGGCGGGATGATGGCCTCCGGCACCACGAAGGTAGGGCCGTAGCGGGAGTTGAAGCGAGAGGCCAGGTCCCTGGCCAGCTCCAGGTGCTGGCGTTGGTCCTCTCCCACCGGGACCTCGTCGGCGTCGTAGAGCAGGATGTCGGCTGCCATCAACACGGGGTAGGTGAACAGGCCGGCGGGCACGGACTCCCGACCGGCCGCCTTGTCCTTGTACTGGGTCATGCGCCCAAGCTCGCCCATGGTGGCCGTGCACTCCAGCAGCCAGGACAGCTGGGCGTGCTCGGGGACGTGGCTCTGCACGAAGAGGGTGCAGGCATCCGGGTCGAGCCCCACCGCCAAGAGGAGGCTGGCCACCTCGAGAGTGTGCCGGCGCAGCCTGGTGGGTTCCTCCCCGGCCGTGAGGGCGTGCAGGTCGACCACGCAGTAGAAGGCATCGTGGGTGTGCTGCATCTCCACCCACCCCCGAAAGGCGCCCAGATACCCACCAATATGCAGCTCGCCGGTGGGCTGGGTGCCCGAAAAGACCCGCTTGACCATGGTCAGCCAGCGTACCCGGCCGTATTTCTGGCGGCTTCGCCGCCCCGGCCGGGGCCCCGACCCCGGCCTCCTCCGATGCGGCGGGGCCCCAGCCCCGCCGCCGGCCGTGCTGATCCCACCCCTGGAGAGGCTCCGCCGGTAGGGTTGGGGCGTGGCGTACGAGGTCAGTACCCCGGTGTTCGAGGGGCCCTTCGACCTGCTGCTCCACCTGGTCACGGTCGAGCAGGTGGACCTGTATGAGGTGTCCATCGCCCGCATAGTCGACGCCTACCTGGCCGAGATGGCTCGCATGGAAGACGAGCTCGACCTGGAGGTGACCACCGAGTTCGTCCTCATCGCCGCCATCCTGATAGAGCTCAAGTGCCGCCGATTGCTGCCCGGCCCCGACGATGTGGATGCCGACGAGGAGGTGGCCCTGTGGGAGGAGCGAGACCTGCTGCTGAGCCGCCTGCTCGAGTGCAAGACGTTCAAGGATGCCGGCGCGGCCCTGGGTCGGCTGGCCGATGCGGCGGCCGCCTCGCCGCCCCGGATGGCCGACCTGGAGGACCGCTTGACCAAGCTCGCCCCCGACCTCCTGGCCCACATCACTGCGGACCGCCTGGGCCTGGCCATGGCCAGGTTGGCCGCCCCCCGACCCGAACCCCGAGTGGACGTCTCCCACCTGGCACCCATCTCGCTCAGCGTGGCCGACACCGTGGTGCGGCTGAGCGAGATGCTGCCGGTCCGGGGACCAGTGCGCTTTGGGGATCTGACTGCCACCCTGGTTGGGCGCCTCGAGGTGATCGTGTACTTCCTTGCCATCCTCGAGCTCTACAAGGACGGACTGGTCGAGCTGGAGCAGGCGGAACGCTTCGGCGCCCTGCTGGTGGCCTGGGTCGGCGAGGAGGTGCCGGTCAGCGCCTCGGCCCTGGCGTCCGCTGGGCTGTCTCGGGAGGCCTGAGTCGGTGTCACCCAGTGAGCAGGTCAGGGCCATCGAGGCGGTGCTGATGGTGGCGCCTGAGCCTGTCCCCCCCGGACTGCTGGCTGAGCTGCTGGAGGTACCGGTGGAGGAGGTTGAGGCGGTCTGCGACCGCCTGGCCGAGTGTTACCGGTCCGAGCAGCGAGGCTTCGTGCTGGCCCGGGTGGCCGGCGGGTACCGGTTCCAGAGCCACCCCGACCAGGCTGGCTTCGTGGAGCGCTTCGTGCTGGAGGGCCAGTCGGCCAGGCTGTCGGCCGCCGCCCTGGAGACCCTGGCCATTGTCGCCTACAAGCAGCCGGTGTCCCGGGCCCAGATGTCGGCCATCCGGGGGGTGAACGTCGACAGCGTGGTGCGCATGCTGGCCCAGCGGGGCTACATCGAGGAGGTGGCCCGCCACCCGGGGCCGGGACAGGCCGTGCTCTACGGCACCACCGGCCTGTTCCTGGAGCGACTGGGCCTGGACAGCGTCGACCACCTTCCCCCGCTCGGGGACCTGGTTCCTGGGCCGGAGACGGTGGAGGCGCTGGAAGCCGGGCTGCGCGGCGCTTGAGCGAGTCGCCCCAGCCACCCGAGGCGACCGGGGCCACCGAGGTCACCGAACCACGCGGCGAGCGCCTCCAGAAGGTACTGGCGCGGACCGGGTTCGGCAGCCGGAGGACCTGCGAGGAGCTCATCGCCGACGGTCGGGTCACGGTCAACGCCGAGGTGGCTCGATTGGGTCGGCGGGTGGAGGTGGAACAGGATCTGGTGGAGGTGGACGGTGCAGTCGTGGGGGTACGAGCCGGTCTGGTCTACTACCTGCTCAACAAGCCGGCGGGAGTAGTGACCACCGCCGAGGATCCCCAGGGTCGCCCCACGGTGTTGGGCCTGGTCCCCGAGCTGCCCCGGGTGTTCCCGGTGGGTCGGCTGGACGCGGCCACCGAAGGGCTGCTGGTCCTCACCAACGACGGGGAGCTGACCCAGCGCCTCACCCACCCTTCCTTTGGGGTGGAGAAGGAGTACCTGGCCGAGGTGGCCGGGCACCCGTCACCGGGGGCACTGCGCCAGCTGCGACAAGGGGTCGAGCTCGATGACGGTCTCACCGCCCCGGCACGCGTCGCCCTGGTCGCCCCCCAGGTTGTCCGCCTGGTCATCCACGAGGGCCGCAATCGCCAGGTGCGGCGCATGTGCGCGGCG
>QHCF01000105.1 GCA_003244275.1 Acidimicrobiales bacterium | reverse complement strand
CGCAGGCTGTTGCTCACCACGAAGACGCTGGAGAACGCCATGGCCACGCCCGCGATCATGGGATTGAGGTAGCCGGCGGCGGCGAGGGGCAGGGCGGCGGCGTTGTAGGCGAAGGCCCAGAAGAGGTTGCCCTTGATGGTCTTGAGGGTGCGCCGAGCCAGGCGGATGGCGTCGGCGGCATCCCGCAGGTCGCCCCGGACCAGGGTGAGGTCGCTAGCCTCGATGGCCACGTCGGTGCCCGTACCCATGGCCAGGCCCAGGTCAGCCTGGGCCAGAGCGGCGACGGCACGGGCGGCGGCGGAGTTGTCGCCAGCGAGCAGCACCGGGCGCAGCCCGAGCGCCTTGAGCTGGTCGACCGCCTCGGCCGAGGTGGGCTTTACGGTGTCGGCCACCACCAGCACGGCGCGGGATGCACCGTCCCAGCCGGCCAGCACCGGCGTGCGCCCTGCCGCCTCTGCCCTCGAACGGGCGGCCAGGCCGTCGCCCAGGTGCAGGCCTTGGTCGGCCAGGAATCGCTCGCGCCGTAGAGGCGGTTCAGCCGCTTCTCGATACGGGCCGCGCACGAGGCGCACGTCATCCCGCCGATTTCCAGCTCGAGATGGTCCCGGCCGGCAGCCGGCTCGGCGGCAATGCTCATGCCTTCATCTCGTAGCCGGCCTCTTCGACGGCGGCGCGCACCGCGGCGGGGTCAGGTTCGTTCTCGGCGGAGACGGTGACCTGGCCGCTGGCCAGGTCGACGGCCACATCGGTGACACCCGCGACCTTGCCCACCTCGGTGCTCACCGCCTTTACGCAGTGATCACAGGTCATGCCGTTCACGGAGTAGGTGCTGGTGCTCATGGTGCCTCCTCTGGTCCGTGCCAACTCTCTCCACACCAACTCTGTTCATACCCGCCTGGGGTATTACCAGAGTACTACGCGAGCCGACCATCTGCGTCGGGCACGAGCGAGACCGGCTCACACAAGGGGCCAGGGGTAGGCTCGACCCGAGCGGGGATGGGGGAAGACGCCCCGCCGGACTTGGGCGGTGGCCCGCTCCGTGAGCGCCTCCACCTCGTGGTCGTCGATCAGGCCGTCCAGGCCCGAGGGGGGCGCCACGGCCAGGCGCGACACCGCCTCCAGTAGGCGGGGGGGGATCGGTTCACCGGCGAAGTCCCAGATTACGGTGCGCAACCGGTCGTCGGGGGCCAGGGACAGACCGTGGTCGATGCCCCAGATGCGGCCGTCGGCACCGAGCAGGCAGTGCCCGCTCTTGCGGTCACCGTTGTTGACGAGGATGTCGAAGGCGCAGATGGCCCTGAGGGCGTCGTGGTGGTCGGGCCGCTCCAGCAGGCTGAAGTAGTGCTCGGAGAAGTCGGCGTCCACGAAGCGCTGGAGTGAACCGGGGCCGAACGGCCCGTCGCGCACGATCGTCTCCGGCACCAGCCCCCACCCGAGCGACTCCGAAACGACCCACGCCGCCACCTCCCGGCGGTAAAGACCGCTGGGGTAGTCCCACAGCGGGCGCTCCCCCCGCAGCGGCTTGTAGACGGCCCTTCCCGTCATCCCCTCCAGGCAGAGCTCCACGAGGAAGGTGCCGTTGGAGCTCCACGGCAGGCGGCCCTTCACCTCGATCTCACCGGAGCCGAGAAGCGTCAGCGGGTCTGGCGATGCCCATTCAGCCGGATGCACATGTGTCCTTCGGGATCGAGGGGCTGGTGGCAGAGCAGGCAGAGAGGCCGTCCCGCCTCCACCACCTCAGCACCGCGGCGGGCCAGGGCGGCGATCTGCTCACGGGTGGCGGTGATGCGGACGCGCGCCGCCTCGTCGCCCTCCTCCACCATCTCCTCGGCCACCACCACGACGCGGTCGGCGTCCTCGTCGTAGGAGACGCCCAGGGAGCCCACCACCCACTCGGCCACCACCGGCTCGGCCAGCTCGAGGTCGGTGGGCAGCTCACGTGCCGTCGGCAGGTCTTCGAGCATGGTGGCCAGATAGGCCACCAGCGCGGCCACCTGGGTCTTCTCCAGCCGCAGGGTCACGACCTGGTCGTGGCGACGGGCCTGGAGGTAGAACACACGGGCGCCCGGCGGCCCCACCGTGCCGGTGGTGAGGGCGTCGACCTCGGGCATCTCGAAAGAGGTGCTCATCGGGCCGCCACCTGCGGTGGCTGCCCCGCTGAGCGGGGCACTGTGCTCATTGGTTCGCTCGCCTTCGGCTCGCTCACGATGTCTTTCTCACGATGCGCGCAGCGACGCCAGATCGCCCACCGAGTTGACCGACATGACCATCGGGCCTGCTTCCCCGTAGGCCACCGCGCTCACCGAGCAGGGCGAGATGGTGAAGCGTTGGAAGAAGTCGAGGTGGTTGCCCAGGGCGTGGCCGACCGCCGCCTTGATGGGGTCGGCGTGGCTGACCGCTACCACCGTCTGGCCCGGGTGGGCGGCCCGCAGCTTGGCCACCGTGGTCACCATCCGAGCCTGCATCTCCACGAACGACTCGCCGCCCGGGAAGCGGAAGCCGCTCGGGTAACGCTGCACCACCTTCCACTCGGCAAGCTTGGCCACCGCCTTGAGCTCCCTGCCCGTCCAATCCCCGACGTCGACCTCGAGCAGGCCGCGCTCGATCGCCACCCTGAGACCGCGGGCGGCAGCGATGGGAGCGGCCGTCTCCCGGGCCCGCTCCAGCGGCGAGGCGTAGATGGCGTCGAGCGACTTCAGCCCAGCCAGGCGGTCGGCCACGGCCTGGGCCTGGGCCCGCCCGTCGTCGGACAAATGCAGGCCCTTGGCTCGGCCCGGCAGCAACTTGCCGGTGGTGGGTGTGTGGCCGTGGCGCACGAACAGGACGAGGGTCGGGCGCGGCGGCGCCGGTGAGCGGGGCATGGGCCGGCCCAACCTAGCTTTCGTCTGTGGATTCTCTGGAACAGGTGAGACATGAGGTGATCACATGCCGAGCTTGCCCCCGGCTGGTGGAGTGGCGCGAGCACGTAGCCGCGGAGAAGCGGGCGTCGTTTGCCAACCACGAGTACTGGGGGCGGCCGGTGCCCGGCTTCGGCGACCCCGGGGCGCGGCTGGTGCTGGTGGGCCTGGCTCCCGCCGCCCACGGAGGCAACCGCACCGGGCGGGTGTTCACCGGCGACCGCTCGGGCGACTGGGTGTTCCGTGCCCTGTGGCGGGCGGGCTACGCCAACCAGCCCACCAGCGTGTCCGCCGACGACGGGCTGGTGCTGACCGGGGCCTGGGTGTCGGCCGCGGTGCGCTGCGCCCCGCCTGCCAACAAGCCCACGCCCGCCGAGCGCGACGCCTGCCTGCCATACCTCGGGCGGGAGCTGGACCTGCTCACCGAAGTGGCCGTCATCGTGGCACTCGGCCGCTTCGCCCACGAGGCGGTGTGCGCCCTCCTCGGCGTGCGCCCCCGGCCCCGCTTCGCCCACCTGGCCGAGCATCCGTTGGCCGACGGCCGCACCCTGCTGTGCTCGTACCACCCCAGCCAGCAGAACACCTTCACCGGCACCCTCACCGAGGCCGCCTTCGACGCCGTGTTCGCCCGGGCCCGAGAGCTGGAGGGCCTCAGGCCGGCGCCGGCTCCGCCGCCGGAGGGGCCTTCTTCTTCTTCTTCTTGATGGCCTCGGGCGGGATCAGGTTGGGGCCGGGGATGGCGCTGGCCGGCCAGCGCTTGCGCTGGTTGGTGGACAGCTTGCGCA
>QHCF01000143.1 GCA_003244275.1 Acidimicrobiales bacterium | reverse complement strand
CACCGCAAGCTCGCCCACCGCGGCTCCGCTCTGCACCGCGTTTGGGTCTCGCCATCGAGCGTGCGGCGGAAGAGCCGCTTTTCCTTGCTGACAAGCACTTCCGGCCCCGACCCAAGCCCGGCCGATCGGTGCGCAAGCAGTTCCCGGACTGGGTAGAGTACAAGCCCAAGTCGATCTGGATCTATGACACGACCCACTTCCCGGCCGCCGGGATGGCGGTGCTCATCATCGAGGACTTGGTCTCACGCAAGTGGCTCACCGAGATCGTCTCGAGCGAGGAGACCTCCACCCAGGTCGAGATCGTCTTTACCGACGCTCTTGAATCCGAGGGACTGCTCGCCCTGGTCGAGGCCCGGGCCGATGGCCTGGTCGATCTCAGCGTCGATGACCCCTCCCGGCCAATCCTGTTGGCCATCTCCGACAACGGGGCCCAGATGACCTCAGGCTCGACCCGAGAGTTCATGGCGATGTGTGCCATCGCTCAACACTTCGGTCGACCGGGCACACCGACTGACCAGGCGTGGATCGAAAGCTTCAACGGACACCTCAAGGCCGAGTACCCGCACCTGTTGACCATCACCGACCCGGCCGTGCTGCGAGCCGAGCTCGCCGTCATTCGCCAGCACTGGAATGGGGTACGACTGCATGCCGGGATCGGCTACGTGACTCCCCTCGACGAGCATGAGGGAAGGGGTCCAGCGATCCGAAAGGCACGGGAAGCCGGCCTCGAGGCCGCCCGCCTTCGTCGGTTGGCCTACCATCGAAACAAAGCCAAGCAGCAACCCGACCCGGGACCTGAAGATGTGGTCTGATCGAACCGGGATCTCTATCGCTAAGTCAGACACACGTCAAACCAGGGCATGGATAGCTCGTCCTCGTTCGCCGGGATCCTGGTCGGCCAGCCCACCCTCGCCGGCCAACTGCGCATGGGGATGTTCGCCGCCCTCGATCAGCGCATCGCCGACCGTCGTGGGCTGGCGGCATGGTGGCGAATGATGGCACTGGACAGACCTCCGAGATCAACCCGTGATGAGAGCCTGTTGCGCACGATGGCCAGGCGCCGAAGGCCCCACGGCGAACGCCAGCGTGACCCCCACCGTCGACTTCGACCGCCGCCGAGCGCCGGGTCAGCCAACCTGAGACCTGAAGGCTTGCCCACTCCGGCGCCCGAGGCTCCTGGGCGGGATCGTCGGGGATGAGAACCGACCCGATGGTAGATTCGGCGGAACCGACAAGGCCAGGTGATCGCGCCGCCGATGAAGCAGCCAAGCACACGCCGCGGGACCGAGACGAAGGAGCACATCGTCGCGTGCGCCGCCGAACTGATCCACGAGCGAGGCGTGTCGGCAACGACCGTCGACGACGTCCTGGCAGCCAGCCGGGCCGGAAAGAGCCAGTTCTACCACTACTTCGACAGCAAAGAGCAGCTCGTTCGGGAGGTGCTGCGCCACAACCTGGACTGCGCCCTGGCTGCGCAGGAAGCGCTAATCGAGAACCTGTCGACCTGGAAGGGAATCAAGGCCTGGCTCGACGCGCTGGCGGACACCCACGAACGCGCGGGCCTCTTCGGGGGTTGCCGGATCGGCTCGCTGGCGGCGGAGATGGCGGAGCGGGACGAAGAGCTTCGTGTTGCGATCGCCGCGGCCTTCGCGAGCTGGGAGTCGTTCCTCGCGGCCGGGCTCGAGGCCATGAAGGCGCGTGGGGCGCTACGACCGAGTGCCAAGCCCGACGTGCTGGCCGAGACGACGATGGCTGCCATCCAGGGCGGCTACCTGCTTTCGACGACGAAGAAGGACGTCCGTCCCATGAGGAACGCCCTGGCGGCGGCCTACACGCACCTCCGCTCCTTCCGTCGCCCTACTCCGGCTTCTTGACAAGTCGCTGTACCACCTAGTACAAACAACAGCGACCCAGCCGGAACCACCAGACCAGAGGGAGGAACGCTGTGGCTTTCACATACGGCTGAAAGGATGCCGGCCACACCTGCAGTTGGCAGGCCGAGGCAGACACCGAGTACGCGTTGATGAACAAGGTCGCCGACCACGTCCGGGAGGTCCATAACGTACAAGAGCGCACCGACACGATCATGAACCAACTGCGCAAGAGCGTCCGCGAGACGTGACGGCGAAGGACGGCGCCCGCCAACTGCGGGCGTACAACTAGGAGCATTTCTGGCTCAGGCACTTCCTCGCTCTTGTCAGCGGGCCTCTCCGCCTCCTGAGCCAGCCAGGCACTGCATCTGCTCAGGCGGCGCCGTCAGCGGCGCCGCCCGAGCCCCGCTCCTTCGACCAAAAGGACAGACATGACTGATTTCCCCCCGGTGACCCATCTCGCCGTCACCGTCATCGACCTGACCGTTAGCGCGCCCTGGTACGAGCGGCTCTTCGGAGTCGAGCCGGCCTTGGACGAAGACAGCAACGGCTACCACCACACGGTGTTCCCTCTGGCCGGCGGCATGCTCTTCGGCTTGCACGCCCACACCGGCACATCCTCCGACGATGTCTTCGATGAACATCGGGTCGGCATGGACCACGTGGCCTTCGGCTGCGCCGCCCGGGATGACCTCGAGGTGTGGGCGTCGCGCCTCGACGAGCTCGGGATCGCCCACGGCGAGATCGTGGATGCCCACTTCGGTTCCGGGCTCGCTTTCCGGGATCCTGACAACATCGCCCTCGAGTTCTTCGCACCCCCGGCTGGGTGACGGTCGCCTTCGACGTCATCATCCTGGGTGCTGGGACCGCAGGAGAATCGATCGCCAAGAACGTGGCCCGGGCCGGCCGCAGCGTGGCATTGGTCGAGGCGGGCCGGGTGGGCGGTGAGTGCCCTTACGCGGCGTGCATGCCGAGCAAGTCGCTGCTCCGCTCGGCCACCGTGCGCCACCAGACGACCAGGTCGGTGGCCCTCGGCGCCACCGCCGGTTCGGTGACCCTGGACGACCCGGGCGCCGGCTGGGCCCGGGCGGTGGCGAGACGGGACGATGTGGCCCACCACCGCGACGACGCCGGCGCCGCCACGGGCGTGGAGCGGGAGGGGGTCAAGCTGCTGCGGGGCCGCGGCCGGGTGGTGGGCGAGGGCGTCGTCGAGGTAGGCGGCGCCCGGTACGGCTTCACCGACCTGGTGATCGGCACCGGGAGCCGGCCCGTCCATCCCCCGATCGAGGGCTTGGACACCGTCCCGACCTGGACCAGCGACGAGGCGTTGAGCACCGACGAGCGCCCCGACTCGCTCCTGGTCCTGGGCGGGGGCCCGATCGACTGCGAGCTGGCCCAGGTGTACGTTCGGTTCGGGGTGCAGGTGACGCTGGTCGAGTCGGCGCCCCGGCTGGTGGCCAAGGAGGAGGCGAGCGTCTCGGCGGTGCTGGCGGCGGTGTTGCGTGACGACGGGATCGACCTGCGCCTCGGGGCCGAGATGACCCGGGCCGAGGTGGTCGGCGGCCGGGCACGGTTGCACCTGGCCGACGGCACCGGGCTTGACGCCGACCGCGTGTTGGTGGTCACCGGCCGCACCCCGAACCTCGAGGGCCTCGGCCTCGACGTCCTGGGCATCGAGGCCGACCCGAAGGGTCTGGCGACCGACGCCTCGGGGCGAGTGCCGGGTCAGCCCCACGTGTGGGCCGCCGGCGACGTGACGGGGGCCGCGCCGTACACCCACGCCGCCAACTACCAGGCTCGGGTCATCGCCGCCAACCTCATCGGCGGCTCGGCCACCATGGACACCCGGGCCATCCCGCGGGCCATCTACACCGACCCGCCCGTGGCCTCGGTGGGGCTGGACGCGGCAGCGGCCCGCCAGCAGGGCATCGAGCCGGTCACCGCCAGCATCGACCTGGCCGACACGGCCCGCTCGGGCAGCGAGGGTGAGGCCCGGGGCCGGCTGGTGCTGACCGCCGACGCCGCCCGGGGCGTGCTGGTCGGGGCGGCGGCCGTCGGCCCCGGATGCGACGAGTGGATCGGCGAGGCCGTCCTGGCCATCAGGGCCGAGATCCCCCTGGCGGTGCTCACCGATCTCGTCCACCCCTTCCCCACCTTCTCAGAGGCCTACGAGCCGGTGCTTCGGGACCTGGCCCGCTAGGTCACCGCCGCCCACCAGCCGAAGCGACCGGACGGAGCTGCCAGGTTCGCCATGATCGGCCTGGGGCGCATGGGCCAGGCGCTGGCGCTGCAGGCGGTGGACCGCGGCCTTGAGGTGGTGGCCCACGACCCGGGCACCGAACCCGATCCCGGCTCGGGCATCCTGCCGGCCGACTCGGTCGCCTCGGTGGTCGGGCAGCTCCCCACGCCTCGTGTGGTGTTCGTCTCGGTGCCCCAGGCGGGGCCCAGCGGCATGGGTCGAAGGTGACCAGCACCAGCACGAACGGGTCCCCGGTGTCGACGCCGCCGTTAT
>QHCF01000103.1:2691-20683 GCA_003244275.1 Acidimicrobiales bacterium | reverse complement strand
CCACGCTCGAACAACATCTTCTTTTCTTGGATTGAAGGCATGAGGTCTCTTTCGATCACGCCTTACACAGACCTTGTGACGCTCCCGGCACAGCGATCCGCGGCCGGTCGACCGCGCTAACCCGCTCAAGTTCGTCGAACGCAGCGGTGATCATCGGTGAGAGCTGAGAGAAGTCCACGGTGCTGTTGGTGATCTCCGCCGCAAGCACGATCTGATTCTCATCAACCACCGCCTGGGCGTTGTAGCCCTGCACGTAGCCACGCGGGGTCTTCACATTGCGCGAGTCCGGGTCGGTGACGTTGACCTTCCCCGCCGGCGTCGCAGGCGGCAGATAGGGCTTCGGCGGACCGCCGAACCTGCGCCCGTCGCGCATCACCCCGCGCGCGCGGTAGGCCTCATAGGCGTCGTTGGCCTGGCATTCGGCCCACAGCTCCTCTTCGAGGCGGCGCTTTGATTCCTTCACCCGCGCTGGGCGAGAGCGCGGCACGGGCTTGGGATTAGCGTCGCGCTCTGCCTCCAGGCGCCGGCGGGCGTCGCGCAGCCAGCCGCGTCGGCCCTGCTCGGTGGCAAGCTCCGGCGGCAGCTCGTCGCCGCGAGCCTCGCCGAACTGTTCGTCCTCCAAGCGGTCTGTCTCGGCGGCCTCGGCGAGGACCTCGCGGGCGATCTGCTCGTAGTCGCGGTTTGAGTGCTGGGAGGCGTTGGCGTGCACCTTCGTGCCGTCGACCGCCATCACGCTCACGCCCACAAGCCCCGCCTGCGCACACAGCGAGAGCACCTCGCCGAACAGGCCGGCCAGGGCGTCCTCGTGACGCTGGCGAAAGCGCGCGATCGTGGTGTGATCGGGTCGCTGGTTGGCGGCGATCACGCGGTAGGCGACGTCCTCGACGCACTCGCGCTCGATCACCCGCGAGGAGCGCTGCCCCTTGCAGTAGGCGTAGAGCAACAGCGCGACCATCATCACCGGCTCATGCGCCGCGCGCCCGTGACCATCACGGCGATAGGCGCCATAAAACGCCGACAGATCCATCTCCTCAGCCGCGGCCACGACGAACCACGCAAGGTGATCCTGCGGCAGCCACTCCCTCAGATTCGGCGGCAGCAGCAGCTCCTGCTCACGGTCACACGCAATGAAGTTCTGGGGCATGCAGGCATGGTCTTAAACCCGCCGGACGGCACCCTTTGTGCAACAGCCACGACGAAACGCAGCAGCGGCCACCCGGCTCCGACCGGCGACGCGGCCGAGGTGGTTCAGGTCGGCCATCAACCGCAGGTTGTCTGCGCCGGTGAGCAGCTCGTCCAGGGCGGAGAACTGACCGGTGACCCCGATGACGGCCCGTACCGCATCCGCTTCGGTGGTGACGTCATGTCCGCCGACGCGCACCTGGCCCTCGTCGGCTGGGATCAAGGTGGACAGGATCCGTATCAAGGTGGTCTTGCCCGCGCCGTTCGGGCCGAGCAGGGCGAAGATCGTGCCCTCAGCAACAGCGAGGTCGATGCCGTCGAGCACGACCTTGTCGCCAAACGACTTGCGTAGGCCGGTGGCCTTCACGGCCGATCCGTCGTAGCTGGTCATGCCACGTCCCTTCCTGCGTGGTCGGAGCCCTCGTCGCTGGCCACCCGACGACCGCCGCGGCAGCGCCGGATGGTGATGTCTCCGAACGCGGTGCGGGCTCGCACTTCGACGGTCTCCTCGCCGGACTCGGGACGCTCGTCGGCGACCAGCTCGTTCTCCACGTTCCCGAAGCCGGTGTTGAGGTCCAGCCAGGCGGCCACACCGTCGAGGATGCCCACCTCGACCTGGCCCCATGCCGTCTCGGCCAGGACCGCTCCTCGCGCCACCTCGCCAAGGCGGATGCCACCATTGGCGGTCTTGGCCGTGACGGCCGCGTGCGCCCGGTCGACAACGATCTTGCCGTTGGCGGCGACGGCCCGCAGGTCGCCGGTGACCTCGCCGATCCATATGTCGCCGTTGGAGTTCTTGATGGCGGCTGTGCCTTCGATGCTGGCAATCCGCGCCGATCCGGAACCCGTCGCGACCTCGGCATGGCCGACCACTTTGCCCACGTCCACATCACTCTTGCCGGTCTTGAGCTCCATTGGGCCAGCTTGTTCGACCCGGATGTCGCCTATGCCGGTCTTGTAGCGGCATTCCCCGAGGCGACCTGAGCAACGCAATGCCGCTATCCCTGCAGTTACCTGCACGTGCGAGCCCGCCGGCAGCTGGATGTGAACATCGATCGATTCGCCGCCGCCCCGAGGGGTCCATCGCCGCCATCCCCTGGGCGCTCTGATCACCAGCCTGCCGCCGGCGTACTCGACGTGGGCCTGCTCGGCGGCGGCCACGTCGGACGGGTCAGAACCGTCGCTCGGGGCCACCTCCACAACGGTGTCAGCGCGGTCGCTGGCCTCGATCTGGATGTGACCGACACCGAGCTCCACGGTGACGAAGATGGGTTCGTGAGTGTCGAAAGTGGGCATGGCAGTCCTTTCCTGAGGCTGCTGGGGACTAGCGGGCCCAGCCGGTGTAACGCTGGGCGCTCTTGGGGGCGTGTCGCTGGCGCCTACTGTCCGGGCCGGCTCGTTCCACGGCGGCGGCCGCCGTCCGCACCAGCCAGGCGTTGACCGACAGCCCTTCGCCGCCCGCGGCCTGCTCGATGCGGGCCTTGAGGTGATCGGGCATGCGGAGGTTGATCCGGGCCATGGCGCCCTCCTCGCCCTCGAGGGACGAGACGCTTGGCGTGTTGTCAGCGCCGTCAGCGGAGAAGTCAGTGGCGGGCGGATCGACGGGCGGTGGTGTCACCACGAACTCGAGATCCTGTCCGCGTAGGCGCAGCTCGACCCGTCCCGGCGCCAGCTCGCAGGTGATCTCCGTCGCCGCCGCCGCCAGGGCGTCCTGCAAGGTGAGGCGCAGCGCGGCGTCCAGCGGGGCCACCAGGCGCTCGGCCAGGACCCGACCATCGTCTCCGCCGGCCTCCGCGGCCACCACCAGCTGGCGCCGGATGTTCTCCGTGTACTGCCTCAGGTCCATGGCGCCACTATGGCACACTTATAGCGCCATAGCAAGCAACTTGTGTGCCACAGTGACGACACGCAACGCAGAAGTGGTGTCGCCACCTTTGGCGGCAGCCCCCGTTGGCCGATCAGGGGCGCCTCAGACCGCCTGGCTGACGGATGAGCTCCGCTGTCCGGCGGGACCTCAGCCTGGCCAGGGCGGCCAGCACCGGAAGTCCCACCGCCCCCACGAGGAGGCCATTGCCCACGGCCCGGAACGTGTCGTAGGTGAGCGAGGTGGCCAGGTAGAAACGGGCGAAGTGACCGACGGCAACCGTTGGCGCCATGCCGGGATGAAAGCCGAGCCCCGGAGACGAGGCGTAAAAGGTCCACTGCCACAGGTCCATCACGGCCCCGAACCCGTAGCCCGCGCCGACGCCGACAATCACCAGTTGGACGACGTCTCGACGGGTGGGGCGCCCTCGCCGCCGACGTCCGACCAGCCCGGCCAGGGCGCCGACCCAGCCGACGGCGAACAGCTGATAGGCAAGCCACGGTCCGAGCCCGCCGGTAACCAGGGCCGAGACGAGCAGCGACAGGGCGCCGACCAGAAAGCCGAAGCTGGGACCGAATACGTAACCGCCGCAGAGCACCAGCAAGAAGATGGGGCTGAACCCGCCGATGCCGGTCACGATTGCTGCTCGGGCTCCGGCGTCAAGGGCAGACAGCGCCGCCAGTAGGGCCAAGGCTCGGCTGTCGAGGCGACGGATCCCGACCTCGAGGGCCAGCAACGCCGCCACCGTCGCCACCCCGATGCCCACCGCGATCGCCCCGGGGCCACCCGCTGTCAGTAGGGGCCAGGCGAACAGCCCGGCGCCCACTACTGACGCCAGGAGCAGGGGCAACGCCCTCCTCACGGGGCCGCCCGGGGAACCAGAGTGCTGATCGTGCCGGCATCGACACGCACTGTCCGGTGGGCGATCTGGGCCGCCAGATGGCTGTCGTGGGTAGCGAGGACCACGGAGCCGCCGCCGGCGGCCAGATCGCTCACGACTGCGGCCAGCGCGGCCCGGGCGGACGAATCCATGCCCCGGGTGGGCTCGTCGAGCAGAGCAAGCGCTGGGCGGCCGGCCACGACGGCAGCCAGGGCCGCCCGCTGGCGTTGACCGCCGGAGAGGTCCCTCGGATCCTGCTCGGCCACGCCGGTAAGGCCGAGGGCATTGAGGATCGGCGTAGCGTCGTCGGGCAGGTCGGACCAGCGCAAGGTCTGTTCCACCTCGGCTCGCACACTCGGGCGGTACAGCAGACTGCTGGGGTCCTGGGGAAGGTAGGCGACCCGACCTGGCCGGCGGGCTACTTGCCCGGCCAGTGGGGCGAGAAGGCCAGCGATGATGCGTAGAAGGGTCGTCTTGCCAGCACCGTTGGGTCCGGTCAGGGCAACCACCTCGCCAACCGATGCCGCCAGGTCGATGCCATCGAGGACCGTGCGGCCCCCCACCGCGGCGGACACCCCCTCCAGGGCCCACGCCTCGACGCCTCCGCAGGGCGCCAGGGTGGAGTGCATGCCCACAACTGGCTTGGAGGGCGCGACCAGGCAACCGTCGGAGAAGGCGAGGATCCGGGCGGTGTTGCTGGCTATGCGACCCAGGCGATGCTCGGCCACCACGACGACGTGGCCCGCAACAGCCAGGTCCGCCAGCAACCCAGCGAGGGTGGCCGCCCCTGGGTCGTCAAGTTGGGAGGTGGGTTCATCGAGGACCAACACGTCTGGAGCGGTGGCCAAGGCAGCCGAGAGAGCGACCCGCTGACGCTCGCCGCCCGAGAGGGTATTGAGGCGCCGGCGTGCCAGATGGGCAACTCCGACCCGGTGAAGGGCCTCGTCCACCTGGCGGCGTATGTCTGCTGGGCGCAGGCCAAGATTCTCCGCCCCGAAAGCGACCTCCCGCTCGACGGTTCCCCGGACGAAGCCCACCTCGGGGTCCTGGAAGACGAAGGCCACATGGCGGGCCAGGCGCCGGGTCGGGGTGGTGAGCACGTCAAGATCGGCCACCCTGCACCGCCCGGCCAGGCGGCCGCCGTGGAAGTGGGGAACCAACCCATTCAGCAGGCGGAGGAACGTCGACTTCCCTGCCCCCGAGTCCCCACCCACCATGGTGAGCCCAGGAGCAAGATCAACCGTCACGTCGCGCAGCGCAGCCTCGGGCTGTCCCGTCCATTGCGGGTACCAGTACCACACCTGTTCCAGCTGCACGGTCGCCACGATGGCTACCTCTGATGGCCGGCGACGACAGAGAGGACAGCCAGGGCGAAGGGGGGACCGAGGGTGGCGATACCCCAAGAAGGCGTGCTCAGCGTGGGATAGGGGTACCAACCGGCTCCGCCCAGGCCGCTGACCCTTACCGCCGCGAAAACCCCCAGCACGGCCAGAGACCCGATGCCCAGGATCGTTCCCCGCCAGGTGCGCAGGGAGGTGCCGGCCCGGGTGCGAGGGCCGGAGCCAAAGGCTCGAGCCTCCATGGACTCGGCCAGTTGCACCGACCGCTCAATGGCTCCCACCATTACCGGAACGACGAGGTCGACCATGCTCCGCAGCCCTCGGGGCCGCCAGCCCCGCATACGTTGAGCTTCACGTACCGAGGTGAAGCTGCCCGCCACTGCGGGCACCAGGTTGAGTGCCGAGCCAAGGGCGGCCCCCAGACGGGCAAGGAACCATGGCAGAGCGTCGACCAGATCGCCGGAATCGATCACCAAGGTCAGCGAAGCGGCCACCGACACCGCGGCCGCCAGGCCCACGCCAATGGCAGCTCCCTCGACCAACCCTTCGAGCGTCACCGGGCCACCGACCAGGGGCAACCAGGCCGGCAGGCTCACGAGCACTGTGGCTCCGGTATGACTGAGCAGGCCATTGGTCAGCATGCTCAATCCACCGAGGGCTCCCACGCCGATGGCCAAGGGGGCCAGGCGCCGCCCCGACAGCCGGCTGCGCACCAACAGCAGCCACGCCCCTACCAGTACCACCACCCGGGGAAGGGGGTCGCTACTGGCCAGCGCGATGCTCAGCCCAGCCAACACCCACAGCCCCACCGCGGCGGGGCGGGTCACCGGACGGAGGGCGAGACCGTGGGTGTCCCTTGCGGGGGGTCACAACGACAGAACTCCATGACTGCCTGGCCTCCTCCGGGGTGCGTTCGCCCCGTGTTAGTTGGCGGGCAGCGGTCAGTATCCTGACTCCCGGATCATCGTCCCCTCGACCTTCCAACCTGTCCGGCCGTGGTCTGGTGAGGTTCGCTCCCCGGTCACAGTGGCGGCACCGTCCCGGATTCTCACCGGCTTCCTGTTACCGCTGCCCTCGATTGTCGAGGGACCAGACTACATCCTGGTCCGATCGCTACCAGAATCGCTTCTTGGCCGACCCGGCGGGCTTTGTGCCCAAAGGCGCAAAGCCCGCCGACATGGTCAGCAAACCAGCAAGCCATTCATGGCTTACCAGCGATACCAGCGGTGACCCTCACCCATGCGAAGACCAAAGCCGACCAGCCATGCGACAAAGATGATGGCGGCGATGATCCACAACAGGTGAACGGCAAAACCCAACCCAGCAAAGACAACAGCCAGCAGCAGGACCAACAGGATCAGACCCATCACGGCCTCCTATCTCACTACCCGGATTCCGCTGCCTCCGATCTGGAGACAGCTTCACCGGGTCAGGAATCGGTACCGTAGCAGGTCGCAGATCATTTCCGGCGGGTAGCCCGGTACTCACCCTCCTGCCACCGGGCCAGGACCCAGCAGAGGTCGGATAGCCGGTTGAGGTATGCCCCGATCTGGGATCCTTTGGGCATATTGAGCGAAGATCGCTCGGCCCGGCGGACCACCGTGCGGGCCATGTCCAGCAGGGCCGACCGGCGGTCCTGTCCGGGTACGACGAATTCAGTTGGCATCTCGAAGCGCTCGCCCATCCTGTCGATCAGGCTCTCCAGGCCGTCCACCATCTCGGCGGTGACCAGTGAGGTCCCGGGGGCCAGCTTGTGACGATTGTCAGGCGCAGTGGCCACCTCGGCCATGAGCACCCACAGATCGCGCTCCAGGTCCACCAGGATCAGGTCCAGCTCGCCACCCCTGACGGCCTCGGCCCGCGCCAGACCCAGGGCAGCCTGGGCCTCGTCGACGGCGCCATTGAGCCCGATGACAGGAGATTCCTTGCCCACTCGACCGCCGTAGAGCAGTCCGGTGGTGCCATCATCGCCCTTGCGCGTGTAGATCCTCACCATCGGCCAGCCAGGGTAGCTGAGGACCCGCAGTAGCCTGGGAAGCCATGCCCAGCTACCTCGACGCGGCCCGAGAGCGGGTGGTCATATTCGACGGCGCCATGGGGACCAACATCCAGCTGGCAGATCTAGGCGCCGATGACTTCGGCGGTCCGGTCCTGGAGGGCTGCAACGAGGTGCTGGTGGACACCCGGCCGGACCTGATCGCCGAGCTGCACCGGTCGTTCCTGGAGGTCGGGGTGGACGTGGTGGAAACCGACACCTTCGGTGCTTTCTCCACCGTGCTGGCCGACTACGGGATCGCCGAGCGAGCCTACGACCTCAACGTCAAGGCAGCGTCCATCGCCCGGGAGATGGCCCGCTCCTACTCGACCCCCGACCGGCCCCGGTGGGTGGCCGGAAGCATGGGGCCGGGGACCCGCTTCCCGTCGCTCGGGCAGATCGGATTCGTGGAGCTGCGAGATGCCTACGAGGTTCAGGCTCGAGGACTGCTGGAGGGGGGGGTCGACCTGTTGGTGGTGGAGACGGTATTCGACCTCCTCCAGGCCAAGGCAGCCATGGTGGCCTGCCGGCGGGCCATGGCGGCGGCTAGCCGCGAGGTGCCCATCCAGGTGCAGGTGACGGTGGAGCTGACCGGGCGCATGCTGCCGGGGACCGAGATCGGGGCTGCACTCTGCGCCCTGGACGCCATGCGACCCGACGTGGTCGGGCTCAATTGCGCCACCGGCCCGGCCGAGATGGGCGAGCACCTGCGCCACCTGTCCCGCCACGCCCGCATGCCGATCTCCTGCGTCCCCAACGCCGGACTGCCGACAGTGGTCGACGGCAAGATGCACTACGACCTGTCCCCCGACGCCCTGGCCGAGTACCAGGCCCGTTTCGTCACCGAGCTGGGCGTGTCGGTGATCGGCGGCTGCTGCGGGACGACCCCAGAACACCTCCGCGCCCTGGTAGAGCAATGCGCCGACCTGCAGGTGGCGCCCCGCTCCCCGGTCCATGAGCCCGGAGCGGCGTCCTTGTACAGCCAGGTCCCCTTCGCCCAGGACACCTCATTCCTGTCCATCGGCGAGCGGACCAACGCCAACGGCTCTCGCCGCTTCCGGGAGGCCATGCTGGAGGCCGACTGGGACACCTGCGTGGGCATGGCCCGGGAGCAGGTGAAGGAAGGGGCCCACCTGCTCGACGTGTGCGTCGACTACACCGGGGCCGACGGGGTGGCCGACATGGAGCAGGTGATCAGCAGGCTGGCCACCCAAGCCAGCCTGCCCCTGGTGATCGACTCAACCGAGGCGCCAGTGGTGGAGACTGCGCTCCGCTGGATCGGCGGGCGACCGGTGCTCAACTCGGTCAACCTGGAGGACGGCGATGCACCGGGAACGCGGCTCGACCGCTTTCTGACACTGGCCCGAGAGTATGGGGCCGCCGTGGTCTGCACCTGTATCGACACCGAGGGCCAGGCCCGCACGGCCGAGTGGAAGCTGCGGGCGGCCCGAGCCATCCATGACCTGGCGGTGGGACGCTACGGGCTGGAGCCGGGCGACCTGCTCTTCGACCCCTTGGCCCTGCCGCTGTCCACCGGCATGGAGGAGGGGCGCCGGGACGGCATCGAGACCATCGAGGGGATCAGGCGGATCAAGGCGGAGCTGCCCGGCGTCTACACCGTGCTGGGCCTGTCCAACGTCTCGTTCGGCCTGAACCCAGCCGCCCGCCACGTCCTCAACTCGGTATTCCTCCACGAGTGCGTGGGGGCCGGCCTGGACGCGGCCATCGTCCATGCCGCCCGGATCATGCCCCTCAACCGGATCGATGAACGGGCCCGTGAAGTCTGTCTGGACCTGGTATACGACCGCCGGCGGGAGGGCTATGACCCCTTACATGAGCTCTTGGGCCTCTTCGAAGGTGTCTCCTCGGCCGCCAAGGTGGTCGAGGACCGCAGCGGCTGGAGCGTGCAGGAGCGCCTAGAACACCGCATCGTGGACGGTGATCGCAACGGCCTGGAGGTGGAACTGGATGAGGCGCTGGGGTCGGGGCAGCAAGCGCTGGCCATCGTCAACGACGTGCTCCTGCCCGGCATGAAGACGGTGGGTGAGCTGTTCGGGTCCGGGCAGATGCAGCTTCCTTTCGTGCTGCAATCGGCGGAGACCATGAAGGCTGCAGTGGCCCACTTGGAGCCCCACATGGAAAAGGCCGACCAGGGCGGCAAGGGCAAGGTGGTGCTGGCCACCGTCAAGGGCGATGTGCACGATATCGGCAAGAACCTGGTCGACATCATCCTCACCAACAACGGCTACGAGGTCCACAACCTGGGCATCAAGGTGGCGGTGGGCGAGATGCTGGCCAAGGCGGAGGAGGTGTGCGCCGACGCCATTGGGATGAGCGGCCTGCTGGTCAAGTCGACCCTGGTCATGCGGGACAACCTGGAGGAGATGAATACCCGGGGCCTGTCGGGCATCCCCGTGCTGCTGGGTGGGGCCGCCCTGACCCGGACCTACGTCGAGCGGGACCTGCGGGCCGTCTACGAGGGACGGCTGTTCTACGGCAAGGATGCCTTCGAGGGCCTACGGACCATGGACCAGCTGGCGGAGATGCGGCGCGACGGTGACGGCGGCGATCCCGACTTCGGCCGTACACCGGGGGGACGCAACCTGCCCCCCCGTCAGAGCGAGCTGCGGGCGGCCATCGACCCGTCCACCCAGCCCTCGCACTCACCCGAGGTTGCTGCTGACAACCCGGTGTACCGAGCGCCCTTCGTAGGGAGCCAGGTGGCCAGGGGTGTGGCCATCGATGATGTCGCTGCCTATCTCAACGAGACGGCGCTGTTCCGCAACCAGTGGGGGTTCAGGCCCCAGGACGGCGAGGACGACAAGGCCTTCAAGGACCGGGTGAGGGCGGTGCTGCGCTCTCAGCTGGATCGGGCCAGGGCCAGTGGGGTGCTGGTGCCCCAGGTGGCCTGGGGCTACTTCGCGGTCAACTCCGAGGGAAACGACCTGGTCGTCTGGAAGGACGAGAGCCGCTCGTCGGAGTGGCTACGGTTCACCTTCCCCCGCCAGCGGGTCGAGCCCTGGCTGTGCATCGCCGACTTCCACCGCTCGGTGGAGTCGGGCGACGAGGACTGGGCCGCCCTCCATGTCGTCACCATGGGCTCAGCCGTGTCCGAGGCCACCGCCGCCCTGTTCGGCCAGGACCGCTACCAGGAGTACCTGTTCCTGCACGGACTGGGGGTGGAAATGGCCGAGGCCCTGGCCGAGTACTGGCACCGGCGTATCCGGGAGGAATGGGGCTTCGCCGACGAGGACGGGCCCAGCCTGGGGGGCCTGTTCCGCCAGAAGTACCGCGGGGGACGCTACTCGTGGGGCTACCCAGCCTGTCCCGACCTGGAGGACAACGCCAAGGTGGCCGAGCTGCTCGACGTGGAGCGCATCGGGGTCACCCTCACCGACGGCTTCCAGCTCAACCCCGAGCAGACCACCTCGGCCATCATCTGCCACCACCCCAAGGCCAAGTACTTCGTAGCCAACTGAGGCGCGGGGGCATGATCGGTGGGTGAGCTACCGAGAGTACCCAACCGCGGTGCCTGGTGCCGTGCTTTGGGAGAGCGTCGTTGAGCCGAGATCACAGCGAACGCGCATCTTGCCCGACGGCTGTATTGACCTGTTGTGGGACGGCCGGCGCCTGTTCGTCGCGGGACCGGACTCGACGGCCCGATGGCACGAGGGTCGCCCGTGCACGCGGTACTCGGCGTCGCTGCCTACGAGTCGGGCGCCCGGGCGCCCAACATCTCGACACTCGAGCGATTGCTATGCGCCTGTGACCACGAGGTCGAGCTCGTGGCCCGCCCGAAGACGAGGCGGGGCGCCACCGCGCTCGGCGGGCTCGCCTCGGCCATCAGGACGGACCTGGATGGTCCGCTCGACGGTGGCGGTGAGCAGGCAGCCCTCCGGCTGCTCTTCGGGTTCGCTGACGACTTCCGGGGCTCGACCCGTCCAGGGAGGATCGCCCTCATCGAAGCGGACCCACCGCCAACGGGCGATGCCCGCTTCGACGCCGCTCTGGCCGGCATGGCTGAGTTTTTCGCTCGCGAGGCCGGCATCGCTCCTCCCGGCTGGGTCAACGCTCTGCCCCGCATTGTCGAGCCCTGGTGGTTCGTTGCCAGCCGACAGGCATTCCATGCCTACACCCTCGCCAACACCCCCGCAGTATTTATGCGCCACGGTGTCTTCATCGCTCGAGAGGTGTTCGATCGTGCATGAGCCCCACTTCACCAGGGCACGGATCCTTGCCGCGTTCCAGGCCCTGAGCGATGAGCTCACGCGCCAGGGTATCCGTGGGCAGATCTTTGTGGTCGGCGGCGCGGCGATGGCCCTTGCGTACTCAAGGTCGAGGGAATCGAGATTGCGACTGCCTCGCCTCGGTACATTCTGGCCATGAAGCTCATGGCAATGCGCTTCGGCGAGGACGACGAGAACATCAGGATCCTCCTCGACCTCGCCGGCGTGCATGCCACCGATGCGGCACTCGATCTTCTCACCCAGCTTTACCCGTACTGGGAGCCGCCGGTTAAGACTCGCTTCTTCCTCGAGGAGCTCCTCGGTCCCGCGGATCGACCCCGGAGCCAATAGGTCACATCGTCACGCCGACCATGCCCGCCGCCACCGTGGCGTGGCTCTGAGGGTCGATCAGCACGAAGCTCCCGGTGACTCGGTTGGCGCGGTAGTCATCCAGGGCCAGGAGGGTGGCGGTGGTGACCTGGACCAGGCCGATGTCGTTCTTGCTCAGGCGTTGCGCCGGCTCCACGGTCATGGTATTCACGTCCAGGCGGCCGTCCACCGAGCTCACCACCGCCGGTGTGGTGCGGGTGGTGTGCTTGAGCACGAAACGGTCCCCCGCCGCCACTGCACGGTCGGTGAACCAGCACACCGTGGCCTCCAAGTCGCTGGTCAGCCTGGGTGGCTCAGCGGCGGGGGCCAGCATGTCTCCCCGGGCCACGTCGAGGTCGTCCTCCAAGCTCACCGAAACGGATAGTCCGGGCGCGGCCACGTCCAGTGGGCGGTCGAACGTCTGGATGGAGCGGACCCGGCTGCGGGCACCGGACGGCAGGACCACCACCTCGTCGCCGGACGTCAGAGAGCCACCGCAGACCATTCCGGCGTAGCTGCGACCTCCACCGGGATGACGCAGCACCCACTGGACCGGGAAACGAGGACCAGAGTCGGCGGAGAGGATCTCTGGAGCAGACTCCAGGCACTCGATGATCGTGGGGCCCCGGTACCACTCGGCCGCGGCAGTTGGGTGGACCACGTTGTCGCCCAGCAGGGCCGAGACGGGAACGCAGATGAAGGTGTCGACGCCCAGGCTCTTAGCCAGTGTCTCCACCTCGGTCACCACCTGGTCGTAGGTATCCTTGTCCCACTCGACCAGGTCCATCTTGTTGACCGCCACCACCAGGTGATCGACGCCCACCAGGGTGGCTATGCAGAGGTGCCGGCGGGTCTGCTCCCGTACTCCCGTCCGGGCGTCCACCACCACCAGGGCGACGTCGGCGGTCGAGGCCCCAGTGGCCATGTTGGAGGTGTACTGCACATGGCCGGGGCAGTCGGCGATGATGAACTTGCGCCTGGGGGTGGCCGCGTACCGATAAGCGACGTCGATGGTTATCCCCTGCTCCCGCTCAGCCCGCAACCCGTCGGTCACAAAGGCCAGGTCGACTCCGAGATGGCCTCGGCGCCGGCTGGCCTCCTCCACCGCCTCGACCTGATCATCGAAGAGCTGCCGGGTGTCAGCCAGCAACCGTCCGATGAGGGTCGACTTCCCGTCATCCACCGACCCGATGGCGCAAAATCTAAGCAGGTCCACCTAGAAGTAGCCCTCGCGCTTGCGGTCTTCCATTGCTGCCTCTGTCACGCGATCGTCGGCACGGGTCTCGCCCCGCTCGGTCACGCGCGTTGCCGCGATCTCCGTTACCACGTCCTCGAGCGTGAGGGCCGAGGAGCGGACCGCGCCTGTGCACGTCATATCGCCCACGGTGCGGTAACGGACCGATGTTCGGAATGGCTGCTCACCGTCAATCAGCTGCACGAACGGATTCATCGCGTACAGCATCCCGTCACGTTCGAACACCTCGCGCTCGTGCGCGTAGTAGATCTCTGGGACCTCCAGACCCTCCTGCGCGATGTACTGCCAGACATCGAGCTCGGTCCAGTCCGAGAGCGGAAATGCCCTCAAGTGCTCTCCCGGGCGGACCTGACCCTGGTAAAGCTGCCAGAGCTCGGGACGCTGGTTGCGGGGCTCCCACTGCCCGAAGGTGTCTCGGAACGACAGGATCCGCTCCTTGGCCCTGGCCTTGTCCTCGTCCCGACGAGCGCCTCCGAAGCAGGCATCGAAGCGGTGAGCGGCGATGGCGTCGAGCAGGGTCACGCTCTGCAGGCGGTTGCGAGAGCCTCCTTGGCCAGGATCCCCGACCCGGCCCTCGTCGATAGAGCCCTGTACCGAGGCCACGATCAGCTGCTCCCCCAGCTCCGCCACCCGGCGGTCTCGGTACTCCAACACCTCGGGAAAGTTGTGCCCGGTGTCCACATGGACCACTGGGAAGGGGAAGCGTGCCGGGCCAAATGCCTTTTGGGCCAGGCGCAGGAGCACCGCCGAGTCCTTGCCTCCGCTGAACAACAGGGCGGCCCGCTGGCACTCGGACACCACTTCGCGCATGACGAATACGGCGTGGGCCTCCAGCAGGTCGAGATGGTCGGGCCGGGCTAGGGCGTGGGACTGTGCCCGGCCCAACACGGCGGCATCCGGCACTGATGTCGTCAGACCACCCACAGCAACCTCGCTCCCGTGGCCATGAGGACGGCTACCAGGGCACCCCGGGCCAGCCGACCGTTCGAGTACGAGGATAGACGGGCGCCGAAGAATACTCCGGGCAGCGCCCCGATCATGAGCGCCCCGGCCACGCCCAATCGGACGTCACCCATCAGCAGATGGCCCAGGGCGGCCGCTCCGACCAGGGGAACGGCCTGGACCAGGTCGGTGCCAATCAGCTCGGCATTGGAGATGCCCGGGTAGAGAAGGGTCAGGCCCACCAACATGAGTGATCCGGATCCCACCGAGGTGAGCCCGACCAGCAAACCTCCCAGCAGTCCCACCAGGGCGGTGGGCCACGGCCGCAGGGCCGGCGCGCTCGGAGCCGAGCGAGCCAGGCGGGATCGCACCAGCATGGCTACCGCAGTGACCAGCAGGGCTACCCCCAGGATGGGCTTGAGCACCGCGGAAGCAGATGACCCGGTCAGGGTGATCAGGCCGACGCCGCCCAGTGCTCCGGGAACCGCGCCGATGGTGAGCCATTTGACGATGTCCAGTCGCACGGTGCGATGGTGAAGGTGAACCAGGCCTCCCACTGGCTTCATGAACAGTGAGGCGACCAGGTCGCTGCCCACGGCGGCCAGGGCGGGCAGTCCGAAGACCAGCACCAACACGGGTGTGAGGACGGCCCCGCCTCCAGCGCCGGTGAGCCCGACGAGAAGGCCGACCATCAGACCGGCCAACGCCAAGCCGATGCCGCCGCCAAAATGAGACGTGGCATGCATGATTCCAGACGCCTGGATGCTGGCCAATACGTCCTGGGGGACAACCATGACGCCCGTCACGGCTCAGTCCCGACTCGGCGCTGGACCCGGCCGGCCAGGCCAGAAGCCGCATGGGCCCACGTTCTTTCACCCATCAGCCACAGCCACAGCTCCAGATGATAGTCAGATGCAATAGCGGCCAGGCATTCCCGGCTCACACTCGCCTGTCGCAGGACAGGGCCCCAGTGGGGCCACAGGCACTCGGCGATCCACCTACCCTGGGCAGTCACCTCTCGCCAGACACCCGGCGACTCCAACGCCAGGCGACGGTACTCGTCCCGCAAATCTGTCGGCTCGGGAGGTACGTCCAGTTCCTTGGCCTCCAGTTCGCCCACCGGAGATTCACTGACCAGGGCGTTGGTCATTACCTCACCACCGGCGCCCGATCGGTACTCCGATAGGTCGCTACATGCTCGTCGTACTCGATGAAGAGTGGGCCGTCGGGGTCGAAGTCCCTCTGCAGGCTGGCCAGGGCCACCTTGCGGTCGTAGGCATCGAGCTTGGCCAGTGCCTCAGGGCGCTCGAGCGCGCGCATCTCCAGCGTGTCAGCCGCCCGGTCGAAGGCTCGGGCCCCTGCCTCAGACCGTACCAGGACGCTGGAATATCCCTCGGCGCTACCGACGCTTCCCACCGAGATGTCGGCCGAACGCCCCAGGAAGTCGGCGCACTCGTCACAGCCCTTGAGGGCAGCCCCATGGAAGTCCCTCACCGGTTCGCTGACCAGTGTGCGCCTCTGGCGGTCCTCGACGATCATCTTGCCGTGAATCACGTCCACCTTGCCCACCTGCGCCAGGTCGATGCCGCGCTTGTCCCTCAATTGGCGCAGCATGAGACCCTCATAGTCGAAGCTCTTGGTGCACAACAGGGCAATGGTGAGGATCACCGCATCGACCCGGGCCGACCCCCGGTACCAGTGGTAGGACTGCATGGCACTGATCCCCTGGATCTCACAGGGGGTGCCGACCACCGCAATTCGGGGGTGTTCAGGCAGGTTGTCGTAACCCTTCAGATCCAGGTGGCCGAGGGCCATGGTCTGGTTGTAGAAGCTCCCCCCGCACTCGATCACCTCCTCGGCGGTCCGGGCCAGGTAGGCAACTCCCTTCCATGCCTCGGTAGGGCTCTCGCGGGCCAGGAGCGCTCCGTCGATGTCACCGGCCTCCAGAGCGGCGACCAGGATGGCGCTCACCACCCCACCGTCCTGGACGCCCTCGATCCTCGGGTCAACCCGAGCGGTGTACGCCCGCTCGATCGGCCCCAGGCCCTCCCCCCGGCCACCGGTGATCTTCCAGTCAGTCGCAGAGGGGCCAGGCCGGCAAGGCTGCTCCTGAGCCAGCGCTGGTTCAGGTACTGTCACCGGTACCGGCATCGGTACCGGTATGGGCGCCGCTGCCCCCACCGGTGGCGGCTCGGGTTGTCCCACTGGCGTCGGATCAGGCCAGGTGGCCTCGTAGCGCAGACCGCCCCGAGGGCAGAAATCCCAGCACAAGGAGCATCCGGTGCACATCTTGACCAGCATGGGCAGGTCATTGTCACCAATGCCGATCGAGTCGGACGGGCATACGGCCACGCAGGTCCCGCACTGAATGCATCGGTCAGCGTCGATCACGCCCGCCGCCAGCTCCCAGAACCATGTCTTGCCGGGAGCCTCGGCGATGCCGTTCATGTCCTGGCGAATGGCCGGTCCTGGTCTACGGCTCGCCTCCCGGGCGGTCGGTGCGCCCATCATTCGCTCCTCTCGGCGGCCGCTGGGCCACCAGAACCAGTGAGGACGCCCCGCAACTCCGGGTTGGGAACACGGCGGGCCCACTCGTGGAAGCGCTCGTCCGGATGCCGCTCTTCCCGATAGCGCCGAACCAGGCCCACCAGGGCATCGGGGACCTCATCGGCCGGCTTGGCCCCATCGACCCAGTCGATGAAGGCCGCGTCGGTGCCGAGACTGCCACCCAGGCCGATGTCGACCGCCTCCACCATTCGGCCCTCCTTCTTGGCTGTCTCGCCCCGCAGGCCGATGTCGGCGATCTGAGGCTGAGCACAAGACGCCGAGCAACCGGAGAGGTGGATGCGGACGATGTCGTCACCGGAATGACCTGGCCCGACCGTGCCGCCGGGCGTGGCGCCCGAACCAACCGTGCCATCGAAGACGCGGTCCAGGTGTCGGGCCCACTCGACCATCCGCACCTTGGTCTCCACGATGGCAAAGCGACAGAACTCCGTACCCGTGCAGGCCACCGCTCCTCGCTGGAAGGGGCCGGGGTTGGGCGAGTGGACGTCCAGGAGGGGCTCAGCCAGCAGCTCGTCCAGCCGGTCGTCCGGAACGCCGGAGATGATCAAATTCTGGTCGGTGGCCAGGCGGACGCGGCCATCGCCGTAGGCATCAGCCAGGCTGCCCGCCTGCTCCAGGTCGGTACCGGCAATCCGTCCAACGGTCACATTGAGGCCCACATAGCTGAGTCCGGCCTGGCGCTGGCGGTGGACCCCGACGTGGTCGCCCCGGTAGCGGCGGGTGAGGCTCTCCCCGGCCGGTGGCAGGGCGAAGGCGGCCCGCGCTGCCAGCTCATCGCGGAATCCCTCGGGGCCCATCTCCTGGACCAGGTAGCGCATCCGCGACTGGCCCCGGTTCTCTCGATTGCCCAGCTCTCCGAAGAGCTGAGCAATGGCCCTGGCAACTTCCACCGCCCGGTCGGGAGTAACGAAGACATCGATGTCACTAGCCAGGCGGGCGCCGTCCGACAGGCCCCCACCAACCAGCAGGTTGAACCCGAGGGCGCCGTCAGGGTGCCGGGCCGGCCACAGGCCGACATCGTTGAGCTCCGCCTGAGCGCAATCATCCCGGCAACCGGTCACGCTGATCTTGAACTTGCGCGGCAGGTTCGAGTACTCCCGGTTGCCGGTGAAGAAGGCGGAGATGGCCTCAGCCACCGGATAGGCATCGAAGACCTCCTCGGCGTCGATGCCGGCGACCGGGCAACACAACACATTGCGGGCCGAGTCACCGCAGGCCTGAACCGTGGTCATCCCCACCTTCTCCAGCTGACGCCAGATTTCGGGAACATCGGCCAGCTTGATCCAGTGGAGCTGCACGTCCTGGCGGGTGGTGATGTCGCAGAATCCCTC
>QHCF01000103.1:0-2680 GCA_003244275.1 Acidimicrobiales bacterium | reverse complement strand
GGATTGACCTCGGGACCCCGGGCGTGCTCGTCGGCGATTCGTCCGATCGTTCGCGCCTGCTCCCCAGTGAGGCGGCCACCGGGCACCTTGATCCGAAGCATGAAGGCGTCCCCGCCCTGGCGCTGGGGATACAGGCCCACCCACTTGAGCCTCTCCTGCTCGCCCTCCACGGCCGCCACCGCCTCTGGCCCCTCGGCCGCGTATCGATCGATCACCGACTCGTAGACATCCATCGGGTGGCGGTCGAGCTTCCACCGCTCGACGCTGTTGAGCTGGTTGGCCTTGCGGAAGGGCGTTATGAAGTCCACGTCGCCGCCATGCCTGCCGATGGACTCCCTGTCGACAAATCCCTGCACCCGGCACTCATATGTGCAGCCCACACTCGGTCTTGCCGCTGCCCGCCCAGCGACCGGCCCGATGATCCTGCCCCTCGCTAACCGGCCTGGTAGTGGGAGCACAGCCGATCGAGAGATAGCCGGCTCCGGTCAGCGGATGGACCAGCAGGTCGTGGTCGGCGACATAGCTGGCCATGTCCTGATCTGACCAGGCGGCCAGGGGATTGACCTTCACCAGGCCCCTGGACCCATCCAGACCCACGACCGGGGCGTGGGCCCGCTGGGGTGTCTCCACCCGCCGCAGGCCGGTGATCCAGGCCTGACGGTTGGCCAGATGGGCGTTCAGAGGCCCGACCTTGCGAAACTCGCAACAGCGCGAGCTGCCACAGGGCCAGGCGGAGGCATCTTCAAATGGCTGGAGCACGGTCAGGTTGAGGTCGTAGTGGCGACGCACCATCTCCACATACTCGAGGGTCTCCGGGAAATGGGCTCCCGTGTCCAGGAACACGACCTCGATGGCGGGGAAGACGGTGGTGGCCAGGTCCAACAGGACGCAGTCCTGAAAGGAGGCCGCCAGCACCAGGTCCGAACCGAAGCGGTCCCGGGCCCACGCCAGCGTGCTGGACGCCATGTTCCTCGACGTCGGCTCGGCCTCCAGGCCAGCAGAGGTGTGCGCCAGCTCTGATCCCATCGAAATGACCCTAGCAGGAAACCTGACAAAGTTGATCAGATTTTGCGGGATTCAGAAAGAGCCGCTCAGAGGCCCTCAAGCCTCCACCACGGCCAGGCCGTGGTCGGCCACGTTGAGGGCCTCCGGGCCGGTCTCGGTAGCCACCACGATATCCTCCAGGCGGGCACCGAACCGGCCCTGCAGGTAGATGCCCGGCTCGACCGAGAAGGCGTGCCCGGCGACCAGCTGGGTGGCGTTACCGGCCACCAGATACGGGTCCTCGTGCTCCTCCAGCCCGATCCCGTGCCCAGTCCGGTGGATGAAGGCGTCGCCCCAACCTGCTGCGGTGATGACCCGGCGAGCCACGCCATCGACCTCCTCGCAGGCTGATCCCACCGTGGCCGCCCGCACCGCGCCAGCCTGCGCCTCATGGAGCACCGCGTACAGCTCGACCAGCTCGGCGTCGGGTGGTCCGGTAACCACAGTCCGGGTGATGTCGGAGCAGTAGCCAGGCCCACCATCGGTCGACAGACGGCCGCCGAAGTCACATACCACCACCTCCCCGGCGCCGATCACCCGGAAACCGGGCTCGTGGTGGGGACTGGCCGAGTTGGGGCCACTGCCCACGATGGCGAAATTGACCCGGTTGTGCCCCTCGGCCCGCAGCCGGGCCCCGATCTCCTCTGACACCTGGGCCTCCGAGCGCCCAATCAGCGGAATCTCTCCACCCATCAGCTGCCGGGCCACCCGGTCGGCAGCGCGGGATGCGGCCCGCAGAGCGGTCACCTCGGCGTTGTCCTTGACGGCTCGCAGGCCAGAGGTGACGACCGAGGCCGGCTGCCAGGACGCGTTGCACAGGCGACCCTGGAGGCCAAGCAGCGAGACGGCCCAGGATCGCTCGGAGATGGCCAGTGACCGGCGTGAGCCGACCAACTGCGCCACCAGATCGAGAGGGTCCTCCGTCTCGGCCCACGGCCTCATGGCAAACAGGCCTGGGTCGTGGTCAACCCGGAAGGCCTCCAGCGCCGGAACCACCAGAGTGGCGTCCTGGTCGGCCGGTAAGACCAGCATGGTGAGGCGCTCCAACGGCATGGCCTCGTAACCGGTGAGCCAGGGAAGATCGGCGCCGTGCGAGAGCAACAGGGCGTCGACTCCCAACTCGGCCATGCGGGACCGCACCCGGTCGGTCCGCGCCGCTCTGGCCTTCCCGGGATCGGGGGGAGCCGTGCCCTCAATCAGAGCCATGTCCAGCCCCAACGTAGGCTGACTGGGCGGACGCGACAGCCGCTTTGGCGTGGTAGCTGGAGCGGGTGAGGGGGGATGCCTCGACGTGGGCAAAGCCCAGGTCGGTTCCCACTGCCCGCAGACCGTCCATCTCCTCAGGCGCCCACCAGCGGGCGACCGGCAGGTGGCCGGCGGTCGGCCTCAGGTACTGGCCCACGGTCAGCACCTGGACGTGGCTCTCCCTCAGCACGCCGAGGGCGTCGACCATCTCCTCGAACGTCTCGCCCAGCCCGACCATGAGTCCGGATTTGGTGGTGACTTCGTCACCGGCGTATTCCTTGGCGTTTCTGAGCACCCTGGTCGAGCGCTCCCACGTGGAGCCCCTTCTGGCCACCGGGTACAGCCGCGGCACCACCTCGACGTTGTGGTTGAAGACGTCCGGCCGCTCGGC